>JAWOBQ010000112.1:0-2772 GCA_046484255.1 Bacteroidales bacterium
ATTTTAAACTGTTCCCATGCAAATCAGGTTATGTGCCAAATGGGGTAACTTAAAATTGAAAATCGGCTCGGTTCTCAATTCCGAGCGCCAGCGAGAAATCTTACAACCGGCTATTATTCTTTCGACAATTACATAATCGGTTAAAAAATCAGCTTCCGCCGAAAGTTTTGTTAACACCTGCTGCGTTCCGGGAAGCAAGCATTCTAAGTTTATTTCCCCTGTCATCGCCCTTTCTTTCCTGCCTAAGCCGCTCAAGATCAGTGTCAAAAAAAATTTTCGCCAGATAGAAGTTTAATTTTTTACGTACTTCCTGAACATCAACTGTTTTTCCTTCATAACTGTCTTTAATACCTTGTTCAATTGCCTGACGCACATAGATCTGCTCCATCAAATCATCCCATGTAGCTTCTTCAGGCAATTTATCAAGTATCCTGTGAACTTCCTGTTTTATGTTTTCGATTTGCATTTTTTCAACCCCCTGCAAAATAGAATTTTAATTTGTAACTCAAATGGCATAACTTAAGATCTCATTTACCTCCTTTTCCCTTTGGGAGAAGTTCGGGATGAGGGTAAAAATGGCTTAAGTTAATGGCATTGATTTTTGACTTCATTTTTTCAAAAAGACCGACAATTCTTGAATCCATTGGGTGCCATCCCCCCGGTCAACATAAATGATCAGAAACATTTTTAATATTTTTATAATAACACAGAAATCCATACCTATCCACCCCTTGCAACCGCCCTCAGATTTTCCCGCTCATGCGGCATTTTGCGGCCGAACGGCAGGTGGCCCCATCATCGGCCGCGGCTATCCGGCCTGTCTCTCCCGTCACCTCATCCTTTTCGCCAACAAGAAAAAGGATAGAAGCTCAGGTTTTTCACCTTTAAATATATATACTTGACCCGCGTGATTGCGCGGAGCAGATGTTTCAGGAGGATTTTTCAGGCAGGTGCCTGCCCTTTGATTTTGAAGCCGTCAGAGCCTATGCCCTGATCGTAGCGGAACGAAATCGCCAGGGCAACCCGGTAAGCGTGGAGGATGCCCAGATCGCCGCAATCGCCCGAACCGGCGGCTTAACCCTTGCAACGCACAACACCAGGGACTTTACCGGCATCCCTGGAATGGCGACAGTTAATCCCTGGTCCGCCCCGTAATGGGCCGACAATTATAATTGCCGCTGGTCCACCCAATTCCCACATTCATTAAACCCGGGTATCTGCTTGACTTAACAGTTGTTTTAAACTATCCTAATATATTAGATATATCTTCAAAAATAAAACGATTACATACCGCAAAACAACATGATTACAACAACCACCGCAGACAACAGCCTGATAAAAACCATTGAGCATCGGCTTAACAATTACATATCGGGCTCTAATGAAGCCCGAAAAACCATTATGGCCGTATATCTCTTTGGCTCGGTTCTGCGCCCGGAAAAATTCAAATCCAGTTCCGACATCGACCTGGCATTTCTTCTGGACCGATCCCTTTACAAGCAGGACCCGCTTATAAATTCCGCCCCTGCTTACATGGCAGCCACAGAAATCGGCATGTTGCTGGAGCGTCAAACAGACGCCATTATTCTGAATTCCGCCTCCATAGAAACCGCCTACCAGGCGGTGACAACAGGAGCGCTTGTATATGAGGCAGATCGGGAAAACCGGCTGGAATATGAATCCGTATTAAGGGGATTGTTTTTTGATTTCAAACCGTTTCTTCAAAAATTGAGGGCAAAAAGCATGCGGCGCCCCAATAACAGCGGGTAATCTGCAACATGAAAACAATTGAAAAAAAAATAGCTGAAGCTCAGCAGCGAATCTCAAAGCTAAAAGAACTGGCCAACAAACTGAATTCTTTTGAAGAATACGTTTCTTCACGGGATAATATGGATATTGCGGAAAGAAATATCCAGGTGGCAATTGAGGCCTGCCTGGACATTGGAAAGATTATCATCGCCAACCAGGGACTGCACGAACCTTCGGACAACAAGGGCATTTTCTCAGTTTTGGCAGAATCCGGAATAATCACAAAAGAAAGCTTAAGCTTTCTGATGCCCATGGCAGGTACTAGAAATATTCTTGTCCACGGGTATGACAGAATAGACAATGCCTTGATTTACGGCATAATCAAAAAACACCTGAACAATTTCGAAGACTTTTTAAACCAGGTAAGGGATTACGCTGAAAATCCTTCATAGCGTCTTTAACACTCCCTGCATTTAAAATCCTTGCGCTGTAGTCACCATTTTTAAATAAAAAGATATTTGTCACTTAATGTCATTAACTTTAGCATTCCGCCCCTGTCATTTCGAGGAACGACAGTGACGAAAAGATCCGGAATAACTAAATATAATATTGAGTTCCTTGGAAGTATTCCCCCCGGGCCGAGGCCCGGGACCGAGCCTAAAAATAACTTTAAAGACACTGAGGCACTGAATTTTTAAATCGTAAACCGTGCGCTACGCCGCACCCCCACTTTGAAAAAGGGGGGATTGGGGGGATTTGTATTGTGTCATGATGAAAATCCCCCTAAATCCCCCTTTTATTATTGTGCCAAAGGGGGACTTAAAGGAAATGGCCCTTTTTTATAAGCCTTTGCCTAAAACCCGTGAAGTTACTTAGAAGGGATTTAGCCACACTATATGCAGGATGAACACGCTGGATGGACCGCCACCTTAGATTTGCCCGCCCCTTCCCTGGATGATAACCGCGCGGATGCGGACCGCTTAAAAGCCGCTTTGGCATCCGACTTTAACGTGGATGCCGTGG
>JAWOBQ010000143.1:0-16353 GCA_046484255.1 Bacteroidales bacterium
GATTTGGGCGGCTACCTATGGAGGATTAAATAAGCTTGACCAAAATACCGGGAATTTTACGGTATATAAACATATAATAGGTGATGCACAAAGCCTTTCGACAAATAAGGTGTTTAGCATTACACAGGATGCCGAAGGAGTTTATTGGATAGGAACAATGGGGGGAGGATTGAACAGCATGGACCCGAATACCGGGAAATTTAGCCATTATGTACAGGCTGACGGGCTGGCCAATAACGTAGTTTATGATGTGATCCCTGACAGGCTGGGGTATTTGTGGATGAATACCAACAAGGGGCTGTCCAGGTTTTCACCCCGGACAGAAACCTTTATCAATTATGATATTAATGACGGCGTGCAGAGTTATGAATTTAATATGGGGGCGGCTTTGAAAAGTTCACAAGGCATGTTGTTGTTTGGGGGGATGAATGGGTTTAATGCTTTTTATCCCCTGGAGGTTATAGAAAATCAGCTGATCCCGGAACTGGTTATTACGAAAATTAATATATATAATAAGGAATTACCCGGAACGTATCATAATGGAGATACGTTAATATTATCACATACAGATAATTTTTTATCCATTGAATTTGCTGCTCTGGATTATTCTAACCCGGTGAAAAACCAGTATAAATATAAGCTTGATGATATTTCCACCGAATGGATGCATACCACAGCGGATAAAAATGTAGCTGAATTTACCGGCCTTTCACCCGGAAAATATGTCTTTCGCTTAAAAGGAACCAACAGTGACGGTTTATGGAATGATAAAGGGCTGGAGATGTTGATTATTGTAAAACCGGCATGGTATCAGACAAAGCTGTTTCAGTATGGGTCTTCTTCTTTGCTGTTAATTGTTGTTAGTTGGTTTGCCGGTTTTAGGATCAGGCAAATACGGAAAAAGCAACAGGTCCAGAATCAATTGTTTGAGCTGGAAAAAAAAGCCTTACGTCTACAGATGAACCCTCATTTTATTTTTAATACCCTGAACTCCATACAAAGTTATATTTTGCAGAAAGATAATACTGCTGCTGTTTCATATTTGAATCAGTTTTCAAAAATGATAAGGCAGGTGCTTTATAATTCGGATAAGTCTTTTGTTTTACTGTCTGATGAGATCAGTTTGCTGAAAAGTTATATAGAACTGGAGCGCTTGCGGTTTGATTCCGTATTTGATTTCTTTGTCCATGTAGACCCGGCTTTGGATGAAGATTTTATCTCTATCCCTCCAATGTTAATCCAGCCCCATGTAGAGAATGCGATTTTGCATGGTCTGCTTCCGCTTAAAACCAGAAAAGGAAAACTGAATATTTCTTTTATTGAGCAATCCTCCAACATGATCAAATGCGTTGTGGAAGATAACGGAATTGGACGTAAGGCGGCTCAGGAGATAAAGGATAAAGCACGGAATAAGTATAAATCCAGGGGGATTAGCATAACCAAAGAGCGGCTCCAACGAATCAATAAATTTTTTGACGGAACGCTTTCCGTTCAAATACAGGATAAATTCGATGATAACGGAAACGCTGAGGGAACCCGCGTAATATTGGTGATCCCCGTGAATAATACGTAAATCTTTAAAAAACAAGAATATGATACAAGCAATAATAATTGATGATGAAAAACATTCTAGGGTCAGCTTGCGAAGCTTGCTCCATGAGTATTGCCCGCAAATAAATATCAGTGCCGAAGCTGATGGATATAAGGCAGGGGTTGAATCGATCAGAAAAAATAACCCGGATTTGGTGTTTTTAGATATACAAATGCCCGATGGATCAGGATTCCGTGTGCTTGAAGAAGTGAAGAATGACGATTTTGAAGTGATATTTACTACGGCATATGACTCTTTCGCTATTAAAGCTTTTAAATACAGTGCTCAGGACTATCTGCTTAAACCTATAGACCCCGTGGAACTTCAAAATGCTGTTGATAAAGTAAAAAAGTTACGTTCTAAGAATACGAAAGCCGGAATTGATGTCTTGCTGGAGAGTATCCATAAGAAAGATAAACCCGATAAGATCGTCCTTTCTACTTATGAGGGATTGCATGTGGTTGAAATTTCGAATATAATAAGGTGTCGGAGTGATGATTATTATACACGTTTTTTCTTTAAAGACCGCAAAGAATTATTAGTGTCCAGAACGTTAAAGGATTTTGAGAGTATTTTAAGCGAACATAATTTTATCCGGCCCCATAAGTCACACCTTATTAATGTAAGTTTTATTAAACGCTTCCTTAAAACCGACGGGGGTACCATTGAGCTTTCCGAAGGTACTGAAATCCCGGTTTCCAGACGTAAAAAAGATATGGTGTTAAAGGTTTTATCAGATTTATAAACCCCTATTGAAAAGATCCTTTTTTGATCCTTTGCGGCTTTCTGCGAAATTGACAAGTAAAGCAAGGGTGTTATTTAAGACTTTCAGTAGGGATGGCTTTTTCTTTGCAGATTATATCATCTGTGTTGGTTGAGCCCGGTCTTAAAAGGTCACATTTGATTTTCAGCGGCTTTTTGCCCCGAACCTCAAAGGGTAATCACACCGGATAGCCAGTGGATTAAAAAGCTGCCTCCCCTGGGAATATGCGGGCGAAAGCTGACTGGTAGTAATGGAAAAACATAGTTACAGCTTTTTTTTGATTCAATTTCATTAAGATTTATATATTTGCCCCATCAAAAAAAAACATTCCGTTAACTGGTCAATATAGTCCGTTACCTGAAACACGTTATGGAGTACAAATAAAATTAATGTATTTTTACAAAAAATTTTGATACAAATGGAAGATATTTTACTTATATTACTTGGGATCTTGTGGGCTGCTGCCAGTTATTATCAGTCCCAGCAAAAGAAGAAAAAGCAACAAGAAAAGCGCAGGGCGGCTTCTTCCGATTCGTTTGAAGATAGCGGACATTCATCCGGGGAACACCATGCTAAAGCAGAAAGCGAGGATAGTGATTTTTTAGACCAGGTATTCGGTTCTTTGGATAGTGGGCAGGATGATTCTTATATTTCTTTTGCACAGGAAATGCAGCAACGGGAACACCCAAAAGACTTATCAGGGCCAAAAGATGTAAAGGCCCGCAACGATACGGATAAACAACCCAAATCTGCTGAAACTCACAGAAAAGAGATGCCCGTGGAATTTCCAAGAAAAATCCGGAGGCAAGGGCAAACCGGGAAACAGAAATGGGTAAAGGATATAGCAAAAAATTTCGACGGGAAAAGAGCTGTAGTGTACTCGGAAATTCTAAACCGGCCGTATTAATTGATTTTTTAATGAAAACGGGGCCAACTTATAAATGTTTTATATCTTTACGGCCGTTAAAAAGCACATAAAAAATAACAACATAAAATTACACGTATGTTTCGAAAGTACATGACAATCATTGCCTTATTTTTAGCTACGGGATATATGGCTTATGGGCAATCAGGAGCTTTGCGCGGAAAAATTACCGATAAAGAGAGCGGTGAACCTGTACCTTTTGCCAATGTTATAGCAGAGGCTGGAGGTAGCCAGGCAGGTGGAGCTACCACCGATTATGACGGAAATTTCACCATTCGCCCGCTTTCCCCCGGAAAATATGACGTTAAGGCCACATATGTAGGGTATAAGCCGACAATGATAAAAGATGTGGTTGTTCAATCCGATCAGGTACGTTTTATAGAAATTGAAATGAAACCTACGGCGGAAACACTGGAAACGTTTGAAGTTCGAGATTATAAAGTCCCTTTGATTGATAAGGATCAAACAGCAAGTGGGGAGACGGTGACTTCCGAAGAGATATCCAAGCTGCCCGGACGTTCTGCTACAGCAGTGGTAGCTACCGTAGGTGGAGTGTTTTCCCAGGACGGGGAAATGGGAAGTATACGGGGAGCACGAACCGGCGGTACCGTTATGTATATTGATGGTGTCAGGGTACGGGGAACCTCTTCTGTCCCACAATCCGCACTGGAACAGGTTTCGGTAATTACCGGAGGGACACCCGCCCAATATGGCGATGCTACAGGCGGGATTGTCAATATTACCACAAAAGGACCTTCACGTAAATTCGGAGGAGGTGGAGAGCTGGTTACTTCCCAGTTCCTTGATAAATTTGGGTATAATTTGCTGGGTTTTAACGTGCAGGGGCCATTGCTCAGAAATGAAGAAGAAAATAGAGCATTACTGGGCTTTATGCTTTCAGGAGAATTACAATACCAGGAAGACCCCAGGCCATTTGCTAAAGAATACTGGGTGGCTACTGATGAACGAATCGAATACCTTGAAGATAATCCGTTCAGACCTACAGGAACTGGTTTTGGAGCATTCTATAATGCAAGATACACCCGGGAAGAAGATCTGAAAACTACAATTTCAAAGGATTTTGCTGATAATTATTCTGTAAACCTCAATGGAAAAATAGATGTGGGATTAAGCAGGAATACCAATTTGACATTCGGCGGCTCGGTACACCATAGGGGAGGGTATCGCTGGAGTATGGCAAATGCTATGTTTAATGCCGAGAATAACGGAACGTTTGAAGACAATACCACAAGGATTTATGGACGCTTTACTCAGCGATTCCCATCCGACCAGGAGAGCCCTTCTTTAATTAAAGATGTGTATTATGCCATACAGGCCGACTTTTCTCAATATAACCGGGTCAGGGAGGATGGTGACCATCAGGATAACTTGTTTAATTATGGGCATGTGGGTAAATATGAAACCTATAAAACGAGATCATATGAGATCGGGCAAGATACAGTGCTGGGATACAGCGATGTATGGATACATAACGGGTTCAGGGATACGTTGGTGACTTTTGAGCCCGGAGAGGCCAATGAAAAAATATCATCCTATACTTCCCATTATTATGATCTTTATGATCTGCATTCCGGTGCCTATGCCAATAAAGTAAATATCCAGCAAGGACAGGGCTTGCTCAATGGAGAGACTCCTACTAATGTGTACGGATTATATAATAATATCGGAACACCTTATGGGTCATACTCAAAGGTACGAAATCAGCAATATAGTATTAATGCAAACGGATCTGCAGGGATCGGGAATCACGAAGTTAGGTTTGGACTGCAGTACGAGCAACGGATCGACCGTCAAATTGTATACAATGCCACAGGCCTTTGGAGCCTTATGCGGCAGGTGGCCAATAAACACATCGAGCAGCTGGACCTTGCAAATCCCAATGCGGTGTATGACGCTTATGGAGTATTTCAGGATACGGTATATTACGACAGACTGTACGATGGAGAAAGTCAATCCGCTTTTGATGCCGCTGTGCGTGAAAAGTTAGGCCTGCCAGTGGATGGACTTGACTGGATCGACGTGGATAAGCTCGACCCGTCTTTTTATTCTATCGATATGTTTAGTGCCGATGAGCTGCTTAACGGAGGAGACCAGTATGTGGACTATTATGGGTATGACCATACAGGAGAACTGTATGACTCCAGGCCCAGCTTTGACGATTTCTTTACGGCTACGGATGAGGATGGAAACTTTACCCGTCCGGTTTCTGCGTTTGAACCCATTTATATGGCCGGATACATTCAGGACCGGTTTGCCTTTGAAGATCTCATCTTTAATATAGGGGTACGCGTGGACCGTTATGATGCGAATCAGAAAGTACTCAAAGACCCCTATTTGTTATATGAAGCAAAAACTGTCGGGGAAGTGGATGATTTAGGCTCCCACCCCGGAAATATGGGTGAGGATTATGTGGTGTATGTAGATGATTTTAACAATCCCAATGCGGTTTTAGGTTACCGTGACGGTTCCAACTGGTACAATGCTGAGGGAACATCTATTCAGGATCCCTCTGCTATTGAATCCGGAACGGGAATTAATCCTTATTTGGTTGATCCGGATCAAACGCGTATCGATGCCAATGCGTTTGAAGATTATGAACCCCAGATTACCGTTATGCCCAGAATTTCTTTCTCTTTTCCTATTTCAGATGAAGCCTTGTTCTTTGCCCATTATGATGTGCTGACCAAAAGGCCAACCTCGGGTAACAGAATGGATATCTTTGATTATTACTTTATGGAAAGCCGCGGGCAAAGCACTTTAAATAATCCAAATCTTAAGCCTGAACGGACAACCGATTATGAAGTCGGATTTCAGCAAAGACTTACAAGTTCCTCTTCACTTAAATTTTCTGCCTATTACCGTGAAATGAGAGATATGGTACAGGCATTTCCGTATCCGGGCTCTTATCCTGTGGATTATATTTCCTATAGTAACCTGGATTTTGGAACGGTAAAAGGGTTAACCGTAGCATACGACCTTAGAAGAACCGGGAATCTCAGGTTCAGAACAAATTATACCTTGCAGTTTGCAGATGGGACCGGATCTTCGGCGACTACTTCACTGGGCTTGATCCGGGCCGGGCAGCCGAACCTGAGAACGACAAACCCCTTGAGCTTTGACCGCCGTCATAGTATTAAATTCAGCGGCGATTACCGCTTCAAAGGGGGTAGTGATTATAAAGGGCCAACCATTAGCCGTACTGTGACCGATGAAAGTGGCGAAAAACGCGTGAAAACTATACGCATTTTAGAAAATATGGGACTGAACATGACGTTTAACGGTGGCTCAGGAACACCTTATACAGCTCATTCAGATGTGTATTCTGCAATCCTTGGCGGTGGGGCTCAACAAATTGAAGGCTCTATCTATGGTTCACGCCTGCCATGGTCATTCAGCATGGATGCACGGATTGATAAAGATATTAGGTTGGGAAAAGAAAAACAAACCTATTTGAATGTGTATTTTCAAATACTTAATGTGTTGAATACTGCAAATGTAACTAATGTTTATAGTGCAACAGGTAGCCCTGATGATGACGGATTCCTTACTGCAGCTGAATTCCAGCAACAAATCGAATCTCAAAATGATCCGCAGGCATTCAGAGACTTGTACAGAACGCGCATTCAAAGCCCCTATAATTATAGCCGGCCAAGACGTATCCGGTTGGGTGTGTCAGTGAATTTCTAATAAATCGTGAAGTAAAAAATAAAATACTATAAGAAATGAAGAACTTAATTCGAATCATAGCCATCGCATTGGTCGGGTTGTTATGTCTGCCTGGAAATGTCATGGCTGACAAATACCGCAGCGATAAAGAAAAAGATAATAAGGGGAGTTCTCAAAATAATGTTGCCTCTGCTGGTTGCCTGCCTGGAGATGCCAGGATCAACCTTGATATTAATAATGTGAAAGCCCGGATTAACCAAAGTGGCGACATGTGGTGGGATCTGCAGGGCAACCCGCAATATGAGGTGCCTAAAGGATCCGGGAAGCACTCTATGTTTTCTGCATCCCTGTGGATGGCGGGTGTAGATGTCAATGGACAGCTTAAAGCCGCAGCGCAAAGATACAGGAATGATGGAGTCGATTTTTGGCCCGGACCGCTTTCTACAGACGGTAAAGCTGCGGTGGATGCAGAGACTTGTAAAGCTTATGACAAACACTGGATCATCACCCGCCCTATGGTCGAAGCGTTTATTGCCTGGCGGGATAATCCGGCAGATTATCCGGATTATACTATTCCGCTGGAGATAATGAATTATCCGGCCCATGGGGATGTGTCCAAAAATCAATCCTATTACCTGGCTCCGTTTTTTGATTATGACGGAGACGGAACTTACGACCCTACGGCAGGAGATTATCCATATTACGATTTTGAAAATGACCTGTGTAAGAATTATATGCCTACCATGGAAGGAAACGGAATTCTGGAAGATCAGGTTTTGAAAGGCGATCAAACTGTGTGGTGGGTGTTTAACGATAAAGGGAATGTGCATGCAGAAACGGAATCATCCCCGATTGGTGTGGAAATACGGGCACAGGCATTTGCGTTTACTACCAGTGATGAGATCAATAATTCTACATTTTATTCTTATGAGATTATCAATCGATCAACATTCCGGTTGACCAATACATATTTTAGCCAGTGGGTTGATATGGATCTCGGAGACCCTTATGATGATTATGTGGGTTGTGACGTAGCAAGAGGCCTGGGTTATTCCTATAATGGTGACGCCGTCGATGGATCCGGCCGCCCTGACCACTACGGAGCGCAGCCTCCGGCTATTGGAGTGGATTTCTTCCAGGGCCCCTATATTGATCCTGATGGATTGGATAATGCAAAATTTAAAAAGGTGATCTCTTACGATATTGATACTACGATCACACCCAGTGATACTATTATCGATACGCTTTCTGTGGATACGGTATCAAGACAGGTGGTGGATGAAAGCATTAATGGTGTGAATTTTGAAGACGGCATTGTGGATAATGAACGATTTGGAATGCGTAAATTTGTATATCACAATAACATTGGATCCGGGCAAAATCCGGCTATGACAGATCCCCAGACCGGCAGCGAGTATTACATGCTGTTAAGGGGTATATGGAAAGACGGAACACGAATGCTGTATGGAGGGAATGCACATTATAACTCAGGGGCTTACGGACCCGAATGTGATTTTATGTTTCCCGGAGATACCGACCCCTGGGATTGGGGAACGGGTGAACAACCCCCTAACGGACAAAAATACTGGACAGAAGAAACTGCCGGTAACCCACCTTATGACAGAAGGTTTATGCAATCGGCAGGACCGTTTACCCTGGAAGCTGGAGCAGTGAACTATATTACGGTAGGTATCCCCTGGGCCAGAGCGGCTTCAGGAGGACCCTTCGCTTCTGTACAACTCTTACGGGAAATTGATGATAAACTGCAACGGTTATTTGACAACTGCTTTCAGGTACTTGATGGTCCGGATGCACCCGACCTTGCTATTCAGGAGATGGATAAAAAGCTGATCCTTTATTTATCCAATCGACCCATCTCAAATAATTATAAAGAGGAATATGAAGAGTGGGACCCCACGATCATTACGCCGGATTCGATAAACGAGGATTCTTTACGCTACGATTCGACTTATGTGTTTGAGGGATATCAAATATTCCAGCTTAAAGATAAGGATGTTAGTATAGCGGAAATTCATGATCCGGATAAAGCCAGACTGGTTGCACAATGTGATGTTGAAAATGATGTGGATAAACTGGTGAATTTCGAAATGAACACGGAAATGGATGCCGTTGTTCCACAGATGATGGTTGATGGAGAAAACCAGGGGATCAATCACTCTTTTGAGATCACCGAAGATGCGTTTGCTACAGGAGACAGGAGGCTTGTAAACCACAGAAAATATTATTATATCGCTATTGCTTATGGGTATAATGAGTATTTGAAATATTCACAGGATCCGGGGAACCTGCAAGGCCTTTACGGGCAACAAATGCCTTACTTGCCGGGTAGGAAAGCTGCTGCAGGTGGTATTACCCCGGTAACAGCTATTCCACATATCCCCGCCCCTGAACAAGAGGGAACCGAGATTAAGGCTGAGTATGGAGAAGGCCCAAAAATTACGAGAATTGAAGGACAGGGGAATGGAAAAATGGTGCTTGAGCTTACAGAAGAATCCCTTGAGGCTATTATGGATGATCCGGAATACAGGATAGAGCATCCGGAATACCAAAATGGATATGGACCGGTTAATGTTAAGGTGATAGACCCCTTAAATGTGAAAGCGGGGAATTATACTATTATATTTGATGTGGACGGAGGAGACTTGGATAATGCCGGATGGGTGTTGTTGGATAGCGAAGACATGACTGATACAATCGCTGTAAGCGAACAGACAATTGCAGTAGACAATGAGCAATTGATCATGGATATAGGGTTGTCTGTAGATATCAGGCAGGTTATTGAGCCGGGCGATCCTGATGAGCTTCAGGATAACGGAGTATTGACATCCTCCCTAACATTTGCGGATAGCTCCAAACAATGGCTGGGAGGTGTTCCCAATCAGGATGCATCACCTTCTCTTAACTGGATCCGTGCCGGCAGCGCTGAAGATGAGGCAAATCCGGAAAATACCGACTATTTTACCGGACCGCCGGAGGAGAAAGAATGGCTTGATCCCAATGAGAATTTTGAAAAAATTGTGGGAGGTACATGGACAGCTTATCGGATGGCAGCCCGTACTGATCAGATGGACCATGCAGCGGCACATTTTCAGAATTTTCAAATTAGCAATGAGTTAAGCGATTTGTCAAGTGTTGATATTATATTTACGGATGATAAAAGCAAATGGACGCGTTGCCCGGTGATTGAAATGGGGAATGATAATGCACTGACAGAAGGGAATGCCCCCAAATGGAGATTGCGGGAATCCCCCTCCGTAGATAAGGATGGAAATCCTGACGGTAGCGGAAAAGACGGTATGGGATGGTTCCCCGGATATGCGATAAATGTGGAAACCGGAGAACGCCTGAATATGATGTTTGGTGAAGATTCCTGGCTTATCGGAGAAAATGGCAGGGATATGATATGGAATCCAACCTCAAGTTATTTTACCGATTTGGGAGTACCCTTGCTCGGCGGTAAACATTATGTATATGTTTTTGGAAATGATGATCAAAGCCCGGCTTATGATGAAGGACAGTGGGCTTATGGAGAACTTAGCACGGGCTCTACCACATGGATCGGCCTTATGACAAAGAGCATTATGTGGGTGGGAATGCCCTTGTTAAACGACGGCTATGATTTGCTGGAAACGGAAGCCAGGGTTAAGATCAGAGTACAGAGACCCTACGAACGGTATTATTCAACCCAGGATTTTAAAGCAGATAATCCTATTAATGACAATTATCCGGTTTACGAGTTTACCACTAAAGATATTGCTACCAATACGGGCGATAATGAAATTGCCAGGAATATGCTTGATACGGTTAAAGTAGTGCCAAACCCGTATTACGGATACTCGAAATATGAGAGCAATCAGTTGGATAATCGCGTAAGAATTACCAATCTCCCGGATGTATGTACAATCAAGATCTATAGCATAGACGGTACGCTGATCAGGACTTACACCAAAGATTCCGAGATCACCAGTGTGGATTGGAATTTGAAAAACCATGCAGACATTCCGATTTCAAGTGGGTTGTATTTGATACATGTTGATGCACCCGGGATTGGAGAGACCGTTGTGAAATGGTTTGGATCCATGCGGCCGGCGGATATGGAAGCATTTTAAATTAAATAAGGAATAAAAAAATATAGATAGAATGATGAAACATATGATGAAATATCTTATAACAGGGGTATTGGCCGCAATACTGACAATGACCGCCCTGGATGGATTTGGCGGGAATAAAGACCGTTCCGGTCAGGCCGGTGCAGATGAATTGTTGATCAACCCGTGGGCCCGTTCCTCGGGTTGGGCCAATGCGAACAACGGAGGCGCACGGGGGCTTGATGCACAATACCTTAACGTTGCCGGCATAGCCTTTACGAATAAAACGGAAGTGGCCTATACCCATACCGATTATCTGTCGGGAACGGGAATTAGCATTAATACGGTAGGCTTGACTCAGAGAATTTCTGAAACCGGGGGTGTGCTTGGTATTGGAATTATGTCGATGTCTTTCGGGGATATCGACAGAACTTCTGAAGATATGCCGGAAGGAGGGATTGGAAGCTTTAGCCCGAATTATCTGAACGTAAACCTCTCGTATGCAAAAGCGTTTTCCAATAGCATTTTCGGAGGGGTTAATATTAAGATCATTTCCGAGCAGATTGCTGATATCAGTGCACATGGGGTGGCTATTGATGCTGGAGTACAATACGTTACCGGACGAACGGAAAATATTAAGTTTGGCGTGGCCTTGAAAAATGTTGGCGCCCCGCTGGCTTTTAGCGGCGATGGAATGTCATTGCGAACACTGATTACCGATGTGGACCACATCATGACCGTGGAACAACGCTCAGAAGGCTTTGAATTGCCCGCATTATTGCGTATCGGGCTTACCTATGATCTGGATCTGGCCGATAAACATACATTATCCCTGGCCGGTAATTTCCAGTCTAATTCTTTCCGTAAAGATATTTATTCCCTCGGAGCGCAATACTCCTTTAGCGAGTATTTAGACCTGCGGGGAGGATATAATTATGAAGAAGGGATCTTTGACGAAGCGCAAAGAAGTACTGTTTTTACCGGGCCTACTGCCGGGATGTCGTTAAAAGTACCCCTCAAAGAAGAGAATAATAGCTATTTTACGGTTGATTACTCGTATAGGGCGACCAACCCCTTTGATGGAGTACATGCTATTGGTGCGGCAATTGTTCTTTAAAGAATACTTGCGTTTAGCATAAAAATGTTGTATTTTTATAGACAATTACAAGAGGACCCTTGATGAAAGGGTCTTCTTGTATTTTGTTGTTAATTTCAAACAAGAGTATTATGGATGATGTAAAATATTTTAGTGAAGCGGGATTAAAAAAGTTAAAGGATGAATTACATTATCTGGAAACGATAGAGCGTCCGAAAATTTCTCAGCAGATATCTGAAGCCCGCGATAAAGGAGATCTGTCTGAAAATGCTGAATATGACGCTGCCAAGGAAGCTCAGGGGCTGTTGGAGGCTAAAATTGCACAGCTGAAAGAGTTGGTGAGTAAAGCCAGAATTCTTGATGAATCCAAAATTGACGATTCGAAAGTTTTGCTGTTTTCTAACGTCAGGATCAAAAATAGAAAGAACAACAGTGAAATGACCTATGTGATTGTACCCGAAAATGAGTCGAACTTGAAAGAAGGGAAAATCTCTGTAGATTCTCCGATATCCAAAGGCCTTTTAGGGAAAAAGATCGGGGATAAAGTTGATATACAGGTTCCTGCCGGGCAGGTTACCTTTGAGATTATTGATGTTAGCAGAGACTAAATTGTTAGAATATGAGCTCAATTTTTTCTAAAATCGTACAGCGGGAAATACCCTGTCATACGGTTGCCGAGGATGACAATTACCTGGCTTTTCTTGATATTAATCCGCTGGCTAAAGGGCATACATTAGTCATCCCTAAAAAAGAGATTGATTATATTTTCGATCTGCCTGATGATATGCTGCAGGGCTTGTTTCGTTTTGCAAAACAAACAGCTTTAGCTATTGAGAAGGTCGTGGAGTGTAAACGGATCGGGATCACCGTTATCGGTTTAGAGGTTCCTCATGCCCATGTACATCTTATACCGATTAACAGCTTGTATGATATGGATTTTAAGCAGCCTAAACTGAAATTCAGTGATGATGAGCTCAGTGAAATCGCTGCGCAGATCCGGGAAAAGCGAAACGATTAATTCGAGGCTGCAAGTTGGCTGTTCATCCGGAATGCCCGGGAGCGAAGGCTGCCCCTATTTATCAGGGGCTTGTGAAGTGTCTGAAATCAAGGCGTTTACTTTGGTAAATGACTGTTTTAGAGATGAGCATACCGAAGAAATCAGGCATTAAGCTTCACACGAATTAACCGGAGCTCCGCTCCGGATTATTATTAAGAAAAGCTTTCCAGTTAGCGTATTTTTTATCTCCTTTGCCGGTTCCCCGTTGAAAATAATGACACATTGCGACAGCCAGGCCGTCAGTTGCATCCATATATTCCGATTCATCCCTGAGCTTAAGTAAATGCCCCAGCATAGCAGCTACCTGCTCCTTAGAAGCACCTCCGCGCCCGGTAATCGATTGTTTGACTTTTCTGGGGGAATATTCGGTAACCGGAATGTCCCGGTATAAGGCTGCTGCTAAAACAACCCCCTGGGCCCGGCCCAGCTTCAGCATCGACTGAACATTCTTTCCGAAAAAAGGAGCCTCTATAGATAACTCGTCAGGATGAAATTGATCGATTAAAGAAAGGCTGCGCTCGAAAATTTTTTTTAATTTTAAAGCGTGATCCGGATACTTGCTTAACTTGAGTACACCCATGGTTATCAAGAAAACTTGATTCTTTTTTGTGCCTATGAGACCATATCCCATTATATTTGTCCCCGGGTCTATACCCATTATGATTTGTTCTTTCTCCAAAACCTGATCGTTTATTTTGTACAAAACAAAATTACATAAAACTTACAACTGGGCGATAAAAGCAGGAATTTTACTGCTTGCGTATTATGTTATTTATAAACAGGTATTTGCCAAAGAAAGTTGGACCGGTATCCATGAGCATTTTTCTGAAAATTATTCCTTGTGGGGAGTACTTTTGCCTGGATTTACCGTTGTTGTGCTTATGCTTTTTAACTGGGGAACAGAAAGCCTGAAGTGGCAATATCTGATCCGGAAGAATGAGAATATCAGCTTGTTTACCAGTGTTAAAGGAGTGTTTAGCGGGGTAACAATAAGCGCTATGACTCCAAACCGGATGGGCGAATATTTTGGGCGAATATTTGTGCTGAAAAAAACTCATCCCGTCAGGGGGATCTTGATGACCATTGTAGGAAGCATAAGCCAGTTACTGGCCACTGTTGTAGTGGGAGGATGCGTATTGATATTCGTTTTGATCAAATATCCGGAGCCCTTTTTTGTGGATAATTTTGTTTTACAAATAACTTCATTGCTCGGTGTTCTTTTGGTTATGGCTGTATTGGGAGGAATATATTTTAATATACACCAGGTCTCCGAAATTTTGCGCCGGTTGGCTAAAAAACGGCCTAAAATTAACAGCTTTCTTAAGGTCTTCTCATACTACAGCAAAAAGGAACTTTTGAATATATTTATGCTTAGTTTGTTACGATATATGATCTTTAGCGGACAATTTTTTATTTTAATGCGGTTGTTTAACCTGAATTTCTCTCTTTTGGATTCGCTGTGTATTATCGCGCTTATTTTCCTGGGGATCACAGTTATTCCTTCAGTTGCATTGGCCGCATTGCCAATAAGGGGCACCATTTCTTTTTTTGTAGTGGATATATTTGCTTCTATTAATACGGGGGGAGGAGCGTTAAATGCCGGATTTGAGTTTGATATACTGGCCGCCTCAAGTATGCTTTGGCTTATTAATATTGTTATTCCGGCTTTGATGGGTTCTGTGTTTATCCTGACGCTTTCATTCTTTAAAGACAAAAATGATGTTGGTTAGCTTATCCGTAATAGCAATAAGCCTTATAGGGGCCTATATTTTTATAATGACTTGTTTTATAGCAGGATGGGAGCGGCTGGAAAGGATCACGCTCAGGAAACATACGTTAGCCAGTTGCTTTAGTATAATTATCCCCGTTAGAAATGAACAGGAAAATATCCTGAAACTCCTTTTTTCTCTTAAAATGCAAAACTATGATCAACGGGCTTACAGGCTGATAATTGTAGATGATCATTCTACCGATGGTACAGTGCAGAGGGTAAAAAAGTTTATCAATAAGTATCCGGCCATGGACATTCAATTGTTTGTATTGCCGGAGAATAAATATACAAAAAAAGCTGCTTTGGAGTATGGTATTCGGCAGGCAGATGGGGAAGCAATAATTATGATGGATGCCGATTGTGAGGCCGGAGTTGATTATCTTAAAACACTTAATGAATACTACCGCAGAAAAGCTCCTAAATTATTGCTTGCACCGGTTCGCATAAACAGTAGAAATAATGTGTTTGCCGCTTTTCAGGCTCTTGAATTTTCCTCATTGGTCTTTACAGCTGCCGGCTCCAGCGGAATTAACAGGGCTATTATGGGGAATGGGGCTAATTTGCTGGTCGATCGGTCGGTTTTTAAAAAACTGCAGGATCAGGATGTGTTCCTGGATAAATATGCTTCCGGAGATGATATGTTTTTGCTGGAATTTGTCAAAAAAAATTTTGGAAAACATTCAGTGGCCTTTGCCAAACACCCACAAGCCGTTGTAACTACACAGCCCTGTGAAAATGCTGCCGGTTTTTTTATACAAAGGCGAAGATGGGTTTCAAAAAGCAAAGCATATAAAAACCCTTTGTTAATAACGGTAGCACTGATCGTGTTTTTAGTTGCTGTTGTACAAGTTCCTGGGCTATTATCCGCCTTTTTTATCCCCCGCTTCCTTTATGTGGTTGCCGCGGTTTGGGCGATAAAGGTGATTGCAGACAGCATCATATTAATGCGGATAACCCGCTTTTTAGGGCAAAAGCAGTTGCGAAAATATATTTTTCCGCTTTCTTTTATCTATCCTTTTTATGTGATTTATGCGGCAATGAGTGGATGGATTTTTGATTTTTCCTGGAAAGGAAGAAAGTATAAGGAATAAGATAATGCCATTATGATGCAGGAATTCATGGTAAAAGACCTCACCCGCGTTTTTAAAGGTGTTCAAGACTTCCCTGCGGTCGGTTTTTATGTCCACGTAAAACGGGGTAAACCTTGTCCCCGGAAATTATGGACAAACACTATTTAGTGTCTGTCTATAAAGTCGAGTGTTTGATTCATAATGTTCGAGATCAAGGCTTGCCCCGTTTAGGCAGCCTTATCGAGGGCAAAGTGGTTAATATTACTGATTTTGGTGCTTTTGTT
>JAWOBQ010000173.1:0-2729 GCA_046484255.1 Bacteroidales bacterium
CTATTGCTAATCAACCGGGGTTAAATTTATGAATGCCAATGAATGAATATTTAACAGGGGACAGGCAACGAACAAAGAACAACGAACAATGAACAAAACGGTACGTATTGACAAATGGTTATGGGCTGTACGTTTATTCAAAACACGTTCAAAAGCCACACAAGCCTGTAAAAAGGGAAACGTAAAGATCAACGGGCAGCCTGCTAAACCGGCCGCTGATATCAAGCCCGGAGACCTGCTTCACCTCAAAAAGGATCATCTTAACCTTCAGGTCAAAGTGGTTGAGCTATTGGAAAAACGTGTAGGGGCTAAAATTGCAGCGGAATATATGGAAGACCAGACCCCTCAACAAGAGTATCACAAGAAAGAAAACGCAGAACACACGAACTACGAGTACCGTGAACGCGGGCTGGGAAGGCCCAGTAAAAAACAAAGAAGGGAAATAGAAAAGCTGAAACGCTTTTTGAAATAATGAGGCTGATCTAAAAACACACCATATATCACCCCTTCGGAAAACCAGCTTTGCCCCACTCCTGAAGGATAATTGATTTTCAGCGGCTTCACTTTTTAGGGGCTGGGGCAAAAAGCAGCTAAAAATCAAATATGTCCTTTTTAGGCCGTGCTCAATGCCATTTAAGGGAAAGTCCTGGATATCAATCCATCCAAAACCAACATTTCATCACTCCTTCCCATAATCCACCTCCTTCACTTCTTTTCCATCAGCAGCATAAAACTTCCAGATACCATAACGCTCGCCCATAACCTTACGTCCTTCATACCGCAAATTCCCATTGGGAAAATAATTTTGGTACACGCCATGCTGGGCCCCTTCCTGATAATTTGCCCTCACCCAGATATTTCCATTTTCATGATAATATATCCACTCTCCATGCCGGGCTCCATCCTGAAAGGCTCCCTGCTGTTTCTTTTGACCATCCTTATAGTATTCCTCCATCTTCACAATTTCATGATCATCATTATAAAACTCGATACGCTTCGCATCACCATTATCCCATTTTTCCACTACTTCTTTCTTCATTTCCTGCCGGCATGAAAAAAGAACAACCATAGCCGATAATGTAACAAACACATACCACCGCAAGCTCATATTATACACAATTTTCAGATTAAATTAATGTTTATCCATAATGTCCGATATCTGCGTTGTTGCTCAAATTTTAAATCCGCATATACCTATGTATACTGCGGTTTAAATTTTTTTTAACAACCATAATTGAGTTTGGTCTAAAAACTCAAAATTTATCACAGCCGCTAAAAATCAGCTTTGCCCATCCCTAAAGGGTCGCTGATTTTCAGCGGCTTCACCCTTTAGGGTTCTGGGCAAAAAGCCGCTGAAAATCAAATATGACCTTTTTATACCGGATTCTATATTAACATCTGCCTTCTAACTACTGGTTATTCTTCTTTCTGTTTCCGGTACTCCTCATTCATTCTCCCTATGATGTCGGCAGTAATATCAAAAGTATCCCGGGCAAAAAGGATATTATTCTTAGCTTCAGACTTAGCCAGAATATAATCAAATCGTGAATCCCGGTTATACCGGTGCAAAAAACGCTTCACCGTATCTACCAGTTCCTGGTTCATTCCCATTGTCTGATCCGCATACTGGCTGGCATATTCTTCCTGCAATTTATAGAGTTCTTCCTGCTCCTTCATCAAGGCTTCTTCTGTACGTTTGGCTTCTTCCATGCTAATGGCATCCCTTTGGACATTCTGCTGATATTCCTGTATTTTTTGTCTCAGGGATTGGTCACGCCGTTGCAGCTCATTCCGCATGGCTTCCCCTTCGCCTTCCAGTTTAGATTCCATCACCCGAACCATTTCATACTGGCTAAGCACGGAATCCGTATTCACATATCCTATCCTAAGCCCTTGCTTTCTTTCTGGATCACCCGCCGGGCTTTCCTCTTGCTCCGCCCTAAAATGCAGCACATACAATACAATGATTGCAAGAGCAAGCACCAGGCTAACAGTAGTTTGTATTTTCCCTTTTGTCTCCATGAATAATTATTTTAATTTCCGTATTTCGACATAAATTTAATTCTCATTAACCGTACCGCTTCTTCTGAATATTCATCTTCTCCAAGTTCCTGCAAAGCCTCTTCCACAGAATCCGTTTCTGCTTCTTCCATAAAATAATCCATAATATCTTCCTGGTGATAGGGGTCTACGGCCTCGTCAATATAATAATCGATATCCAGTTTAGTGCCGGAAGCGACAATATTTTCTATTTCCTTGATCAGCTCTTCTTTAGACAGCCCTTTGGCATTAGCGATATCCTCAAACGACAGCTTGCGGTCTATGCTCCGGATAATATGAACTTTTAAGCCCGATTTATTAACGACTGATTTGACAACCATATCACTGGGCCGGATAATTTCATTCTCTTCCACATACTGTTTGATCAAATCCAGAAATGGCTGGCCATATTTAGCTGCTTTTCCTGTTCCCACACCCGATATTTGGGTAAGCTCATCCTGAGTGACGGGAAAGTTAATCGCCATCTCTTCCAGGGAAGGATCCTGGAAGATGACAAAGGGGGGTAAATCTTCATTGCCCCTTACATTAATAACCAGCAATACCTTATCTGGGTAGACATAGAAAACCCCAGCCGGGAAATAATGCAGTTTTTACTGGATGATTTTAAGTTCCATCCCCTGGATATTGAGGACTGCCTGTCTGTAATAGAAAGACCTAAGCTGGATGAA
>JAWOBQ010000207.1:0-3257 GCA_046484255.1 Bacteroidales bacterium
GTTGAGACTGTTTAGAAAGGTTGGTGTTAAAAAATTTACACTTGTTAAGGGATATGTGACAAATAATTGTTTTCTTTGCTTATCAAATCACAAAGCAACAATGCTTTGTTAAAACCAAGATGCTTATGTCCTTAAAGAGTAAAACCCGGGATTTAAAAAGGCGAATGCAGAATGTATTACAGGGGGGTGGAGATAAGGCCATCCAAAAGCAGGTTTCCATGGGCAAAATGACGGCCCGTGAAAGGATACTTGCATTGCTGGATAAAAATTCTTTTCATGAATATGATCTATTTGTCGAGCATGCTGCTAAAGATTTCGATATGGATAAACGGCATCTTCCGGGGGATGGTGTCATTACAGGGATAGGTTCCATTGGGGGGCATGCCATTTGCATCTATGCTCAGGACTTTACAGTAGCCGGTGGTTCATTGGGTTATATGCACGCAAAGAAGATCACCAAGATCATGGATCACGCCATGAAGTTGAAGGTGCCTATTATAGGAATTAACGATTCCGGAGGCGCCCGGATACAAGAGGGCGTTAATTCACTGGCCGGTTATGGCGAGATATTTTTTCGTAACACTCAGGCTTCCGGAGTTATTCCGCAGATATCGGTTATTTTAGGCCCTTGCGCCGGAGGTGCGGTATATTCTCCGGCCCTAACCGACTTTGTTTTTGTTGTAGATAAGATCTCCAAAATGTTTATCACAGGGCCGGAAGTAATCAAAACGGTTTTAGGTGAGGAGATCACGATGGAAGAACTCGGGGGCGCAAAAGTTCAGGCCGAGAAATCGGGAAACGCACATTTTTACGCCGGCAGTGAGCGGGAATGCTTAGAGCAGATAAAAAGCCTGATGAGCTATATCCCCTGGAATAATAAGAAAAGGGCAGACAAATTCCCGAAAAAACCCCCCATCACAAAAGATTTTAAGATAAGCGAAATCTTCCCTACAAATCCCAAGCAACCTTATGATGTACGCAATATTATTCGCTCTGTTTCAGACGACTCCAACTTTCTGGAAGTCCAGCAACTCTTTGCCGCTAATATTGTCATTGGATTTAGCCGTATGAACGGAGAGACTGTAGGTTTTGTCGCGAATCAGCCCCTGGTTCTTGCAGGAGTTTTGGATGTAGATTCGTCCAATAAGGCCGCCCGTTTTATCCGGTTTTGCGACTCTTTCAATATTCCATTGATTACTTTTGTTGACCTACCCGGTTATTTACCCGGTGTGGACCAGGAACACGCCGGCGTGATCCGCCACGGGGCGAAAGTACTCTATGCATACAGTGAAGCTACCGTTCCCAAAATTACGGTAATCCTCCGCAAAGCCTATGGAGGCGGATATATTGCCATGTGTTCCAACCACTTGCGTGCAGATTTTGTTTTTGCCTGGCCTACAGCTGAAATTGCCGTGATGGGCCCAGAAGGAGCAGCAAATATTATCTTCCGTAAAGAGATCAAAGAAGCCGACGACCCCGAAGCCGTAAGAAAACAAAAGATACAGGAATATAAAAAGAAATTTGCTAATCCATATGTAGCTGCAGCATTTGGTTATATCGACGCTATAATCGAACCGGAAGAAACCCGGAAATTTATTAATCATGCCCTGGAGATCTCTAAAGATAAATCCGAGGTGCGACCGGATAAAAAACATGGGATACCCCCATTTTAACACCCCGGGCCATGCAACTTTCGTGTTAAACTTTTGGCCCAAAGCTGCATAAACAAAAAAAAGGTTCCGTTTCGTAAACCCCGGGCCGTTAAGCCAAACCGCAGAAAAAATTTAAGCAGATGAAATCTCCCTGAACACACATGAACCAACAAGGGGGGTTGGTTATCAAAAAGAAAGGTTCCATACTCTGCAAAACGAACAAATTATAACCGGTTTAATCAAATTATAAACAGATGAAGCAACCAAAATACAGCAAAAAGCTTGAGTATTTAAACATAGACATGACGCTATACAAGACCATATTGACTACAAAATACAAGGAGCGTAAACCCTATAAAAAATCGGATCCGAAAAAGATCACGGCATTGATCCCGGGGACGATCCGGCGCGTATATGTTAAAGAAGGGCAAAAAGTCTCCGCAGGGGAACGACTATTGGTGCTTGAGGCCATGAAAATGCGTAACTACATAAGAGCCCCTTTCGATGCAACGATCAGAAAAATACATGTAGAAATTTCTAACCCTGTATATAAAGAACAGCCATTGCTGGAGTTTGAATAAATGCTATAATTTTCCATTGGCTCAATCGATAACATTTTTTTTCTTTTATGTTTTATCCTGAATTATTCATGCATTACGTTTCGTTCAGATGCAAGGTGTCGAAAGTCGCAGATATAGTAATCTATTTCAAAGCCTACCCCATATTTATCGGGTACTTTCGCAAGGCAGCAGGTGGCCTGAAATTAATGCACTCGTAAAAAATAAAGAGTCCGGTCTAAAAACACTAAATGTATCACAGCCGCTAAAAATCAGCTTTACCCCAACCCTAAAGGGAGGCTGATTTTCAGCGACTTCACCCTTTAAGGTTCGGGGTAAAAAGCCAGTGAAAATCAAATGTGACCTTTTTAGACCGGACTCAATAAATAAAAATATAGTTTTCTCCGTATATTTATATTCCTATTTGATAAACAAACAAATATAACTTTTTTTTATTTTTTTTGAATAATGCAGGTTATATGCTGTTTTTTTATTATCTTTAAATAAAAAACAGTATTATGCTGATAAAAACATATGGAAGTGCGATTCAGGGGATCAACGCGATCACGATCACAATGGAAGTTAATGTAGATCAGGGAATTAATTTTTTATTAGTAGGCTTACCGGATAGTGCTGTAAAAGAAAGCCACCAGCGAATTGATGCCGCCCTGAAGAACAACGGATATAAAATCCCGGGCAAAAAGATCGTGATCAACATGGCTCCTGCGGATATCCGCAAAGAAGGTTCCTCGTATGATCTTCCGCTGGCTATAGGCATATTGGCAGCCTCGGGGCAGATTAACCACCACAAAGTGGGCGATTATCTTATAATGGGCGAGCTTTCGTTGGACGGAAGCCTGAAGCGCATAAAAGGAGCTTTGCCTATAGCCATTGAAGCGAGGAACCGGGGTTTTAAAGGACTTATTTTACCCAAAGAAAATGCTGTAGAGGCAGCTATTGTAGATAAGATTGATGTGCTTGGGATCGCTAATATAAAAACCGCGATCAACTTTTTCAACGAAACAGAAGCCATTGAACCTGAAAAAGT
>JAWOBQ010000058.1:0-5715 GCA_046484255.1 Bacteroidales bacterium
GAACGAAGAGAACGAAGAGATGAAGAGACGAAGCGACGAAGAGATGAAGAGACGAAGAGATGAAGAGACGAAGCGACGAAGAGACGAAGCGACTTAAGAGAACGAAGAGACGAAGAGACGAAGAGACTTAAGCGACTTAAGAGAACGAAGAGACGAAGCGACGAAGAGACGAAGTGGACAAAGCGAATTCAGATAACAGCGGTAAACAATTCAACGGATCAATGATTCAACAAAAAGGCCTAAAAAAAGCGTTTGCACTGATCAAAAGGAAAAAATATAAAGATTTGAGAATAAGCATTTTATAAAAATTTAAACATATGAAGATCTGCATTTTATATTTGGTTACCACATTGTTTTTCATTACATCATGTGATTCCTCGCGTGATTTGAACGTGGATGTAAGTGGCGAGTCCCCGCAAGAGATAAAGATTAAGCGATACGGCAAGGCTATTTTTTCACTAGATACAGAAAGTCTTACTGTTGGGGACATAGAGGCTTTACATAAGGATTATCCATTTTTTGTACGGGCACAGATTGATTCCCTGGAGGTGAATGCTATGAGGGAATTTTTAGAAGATCCTGTAAATTCAGAGTTATATAAAGCGGTATCCAAAAAGTATCGTGATATTACTGCCCTTGAGGCTGATCTTGCAGCGATGTTCCGGCATTTCAATTATTATTTTTCTGGTTTTCAGGTTCCGGAGGTGTATACATATGTTTCTTCCATGAATCATGAAAAGCCTGTGATCTATCAGGATTCTGTACTGGTAATCGGGTTGGATATGTACCTTGGAGCAGATTTTGAATATTATGATATGGTAGGGATCCCGAAATATCGTTCACGTTGGTTTGTCGCTGAGCGGGTAGTTCCGGAGGCATGTCAGGCGATTATCGAACAGTGGGTTCAGTCACAATCCGACCCCAATTTGCTTGATTATATGATTCGTTACGGGAAGATTCAATATTTGTTGGATGCTATACTTCCTGAGAATCCGAGGAAGTATAAAATTCGCTATACAGAACAACAGCAGCAATGGATCCGGGATAATGAAACTTTTGTTTGGAGCTTTCTGGTTGAAAAGGAGCTATTGTTTTCAAAAGACAGGCCAAAGATCAAGGGTTTTCTTGATGATGGCCCTTTTAGCAGTATGATCTCGAAAGAGGCTCCACCGCGGTTGGCTCAATGGTTTGGATGGCGTATTGTAAAAAAATATATGGATAAAAATCAGGATGTGAGAATGTTAAATTTATTACAGGAAAAGAATTCCATGAAGATACTTAAACAATCGGGGTATAAACCGGCTCGGGCTATTCGTTAAAAATATGTATTGGTCGTTTCCATGTAGGCCAGGATGTTTTCTATACCTGTGCCTGTATTTGATGAAGTTTGAAAGATTACAGGGAGTTCTTGCCAGTCTGCTAAGAGGGCCTGTTCAAAATTCCTGATCGTGTTTATCGTTTGCGTTTCTTTTTGTTTGTCCACTTTAGTAAACACAATAGCGATGGGAAGATTTTTGCTGCCACACCAGCGGATAAAGTTAAGGTCTGAGGTTTGTGGTTCACGCCGGCTGTCAACCAATACAAAAGTAGTTAAAAGATTTTCCCTTTGTATAAGGTATGTATGGATCATAGCCTGTAATTGCCTGATCATTTTTTTGGAACGTCTGGCGTATCCATATCCCGGCAGGTCAACCCAATACATCTGTTCATGGTTGATGGCAAAGTGATTGATCATAACTGTTTTTCCCGGTGTTCCGGATGTGTTGGCCAGTTTTTTCTTATTGGCCAGCCGGTTGATAAGGGATGATTTGCCGACATTTGAGCGTCCAATAAAGGCATATTCCGGGCGGTCAGCTGCCGGGCAATTTTGAATACGCGGACTGCTGATAAGGTATTGTGCGTGGTGGATTTGCATAGCAGCTTCAGATCTTTCCTTTATAACGTGATACGTGTCGTTGCTTCTTTTGTTCGTAAATATCGGAAATAGTGATCAATATAGCAGTTTCTTCTACGTTTCCGAACTGCGGGTTTATCGATGTGCCAAATGTTTTCATAGTGGAAGAGAGGTTCATATAAGCATTTACCAGGGCCGGGATGTTTTCTCCATAACGGCGCACATGCTTGACAAGCAGTTTGTAATTCTCCTCAAAATTGTTGCCGGTAAAGATAGCTTCCAGCTCATCTTCCGGCGTTGTTATTTCTACGGCCGTATAAGGCCGTACCAGATTTTCAGGATCCGGGAAATACTTGCTCAGGAAATATAGGATCAGGTCTCTGGCTATGATGTTATACCGGGGATACATCGTGATCTTTCCAAAGAAATAATGGATTACGGGATTGTCGACTAGTAAAGCTCCCAGCCCGTCCCACAGGTTATCCAGGGAATAGATGCCCTTGCGTATGTTGTAATGCGGCTGGAAATCAGGCTGAACAAAGGAACGCCCGAGCTCAATAACATGCGGCAGGTACTTGTTAATAAACTTTTCGCTAAACTGAAATAAGCCTGAAGTTGGACTTTGATGGATCCCGCTTGAATTTTTTGCTATTTTTATGCCTTCTAAAAACCGGTACCCTCCAACAATCTCACTTTCCTCAGGATCCCAAACGATCAATTGCTTGAATAAGGGGGCCTTTAGATCATAGCTGTCTAAATCACAATCTTTGCCGGTACCGCCTCCCGCCTCTCGAAAACTTAATTCACGAAGACGACCGATCTCCCGTAGAGTATTTGGTGCATTTTCTGCAGTTATAATGAATATTTCCCGTGGTCCGTTATTTGTGTTACGGATAAATTTGTCTTGCGTTAGCTCTTGAATAAGTAACTTTCTGTCAATGGGGTCTATAATATCTCGCATAGGTCTTAAATTTTTGTCGTTATATAATATCGGGTGCCCTGAATATCCAAAACCAGCATCATTTTTTTAAATCTTCTGTTGGTATCGGTAACGGAGCATTTTCACCCAGGGCGTAAACCTGTTTCTTTACCGTTTGCGCCCACGCTTTGTCTTTTTGCTTTTGAGGATCAAAATACGTATAAGGAATAGGCTTGCCTATAGTAATAGGAATGCTGTTGTCCTGATGTTTAAACATTTCATCCACTAAATATAACATCTCAATATTTGCTTTTATTTTTAAGGCTGAACGGAGGTTGGCAAGTCTGTAAAAAAAATTGGAGTTTTTTCCGCCTATATGTACGGGGATAACATCCCGCTTATATTTTCTGGCTTTACTGAGAAATGTCTTTTTCCATTCCAGATCTTTAATCACCCCTTTTTTCTTGCGCGATACAAGGCCGGCAGGAAAGTATAAGATGAGCTGCTCCGAAGAAAATGCCCGGTCAAATAAACGAATGTTTTGCGTGTTCTTGCCATGCTTGTTAATTGGTAAAAATAAGTCTTTCATGTTTGGAATAAACAACAACAAATCATTAACCGGGAAGATAAAATCCTTTCTTATTTTACCAATAATATGCATAAGAGCTATTCCGTCAAGACCTCCCAGGGGATGGTTGGAAACAAGTATCTGAGGGCCTGTTTTTGGTAAATTTTCTATCCCTTTTACCCTTATATCAATGTTGAATTCGGAGATTATGGCAGCAACAAAATCCAGCCCATGGTAGTGGCGGTTTTTATATAAGAAATCATTTAGTTCCTCCTGATGAATAACCCGCTTGAGATACCATAACACAAAACCCGGCATGAACCTGGCCAAATGCTTGCTTTTTGAGGCAATAACTTTTTCCAGATCAATGAAATTTTTTGTGATTGGCGTTTGATTTTCTTGTGTCATTACATGCCATGTTTCCCGTTGTGCGTTGCAAAGTTAATAATAACAAAACAGTAGTATTAAATATTTTTAAGGAAATTACTTCAGGGGGGTATTTGCCCGGATAGGAATCAGAAGGGGCAGGAAGGGGAACATGCATTTTTGATACTGGTTTTGGGCTTGCGGGTTATCAACAGTTGCGAGCATTATTTTCTGCTGAATATACTGTGGTCACTTATGTTTATAAATACAGGGCAAAAAAAGTTTTCAACAATGTGGAAAAAAGTGGGGAAAAATGGCAGAAAGTGGGATAATATGTATTATATTTACCTCATTAAAACAATCATTGAATTATGGCGGACATTGTAGGCGAATATTACTGTAAATTAGACACTAAGGGAAGATTAATGGTTCCTTCAGGTTTAAAAAAACAACTTCCACCGGAGGCTAATGAGCGATTTGTCGCGAACCGGGGTTTTGAGAGGTGTATTGCATTATATCCGCAAAATGAATGGGAGCTTGTTTCAGGCAAGGTTAAAAAGCTGAATCGTTTTAACGTAAAAAACAGGGAGTTTCAGCGGTATTTTTTTGCGGGTGCGACCCGGTTGAGCATGGACAGCAGTAGCCGGGTATTATTGCCGAGGCCATTGTTGCGTTATGCTGGTATTTCCCGGGAGCTGGTTCTTTTTGCATATTCTGATTACATTGAGATTTGGGACCGGGAGACATATGAGAATTTGCTTACGACAGAGCCGGAAGATTTCGCAAATTTAGCAGAGCAGGTGATGGGGGATAAAGAAAACACCAATGATTATGACACACTACCATAACCCGGTTATGCTTACAGAAACTATTGACGGCCTGGGCATACAGGCTGGAAAAACATATGTGGACATCACTTATGGAGGAGGGGGGCATGCTGAAAAGATCCTTGAAAAGCTGGGCAAGGGACGTTTGATCGCGCTGGATCAGGATGCCGATGCTCTTAAAAATCAAATCAATGATGAGCGTCTTGTTTTGATAAAAGGGAATTTCAGGTATTTAAAGAATTATCTGAAGTATTATAACGCCTATCCCTGTGATGGGATTCTGGCCGATCTGGGTATTTCATCATTTCAGATAGACTGTCCGGAGCGGGGATTTTCCACACGTTATGACGGGCCGTTAGATTTCAGGATGAACAAGTCGGCTTCTTTTACCGGGGAGGATCTGTTAAATGAATACGGGCAAAATGAGTTAACGCGTGTCTTTAGGCAATATGGAGAAGTGAAAAATGCACCTGCCCTGGCTGCCGGCATTATTAAAAGCAGGGGGTCGGAAAGGTTGCGTTCTGTTTCTCAGTTTAAGCGTGTTCTGAGCAAGTATACTCCTGCCCGGTCGGCGAATAAATATTTGGCCAAAGTATTTCAAGCTATACGCATCGAAGTCAATCAAGAAATGCAGGTGCTTGAAGATATGCTTCTGCAAACACCAGGAGCACTTAAGCCAGGTGGCAGGCTGGTAGTAATTGCCTATCATTCTCTGGAAGACCGCTTGGTGAAGAATCTGATCAGAAGCGGGAACCTGAAAGGGGAGTTGCAAAAGGACTTTTACGGGGAAGTGCACAAACCGTTTAATGCTGTAAATAACAAGCCGGTAGTGCCTTCTTCCCTGGAGATCAGGGATAACCCCAGAGCAAGAAGTGCGAAACTCAGGGTTGCAGAAAGGAATAGCAGTGAACTGTAATGGAGAATAACCAAATGGATACTACTCAAAAGAACGAACCCAGGAATCGAAGCAAGGGCCATAATGGGAAATCATATGGCAAAGTCTTCGGGGACAATATTGTGGGCAGGTATCTGCAATCGGTATTGGGCGGATCTGTATTGGTGAACGGGCAGCAGATTATTTCTTTGCCCTATGTGCTTTTACTGACGATGCTTGCTGTGGTTTATATCGGGAATAATTATT
>JAWOBQ010000098.1:0-2807 GCA_046484255.1 Bacteroidales bacterium
CTGGAAAGGAGTTAATAACTTCCTAATCCTGCGAAGCATCACAGATACAGCATTGAAAAACAAGCAGCCCGTATTGAATGCTCTCAATCTTATCGCTAAATTTGAGGGGACTGATTAGTTACATTAGTTTTAATGGTTATTAATAATAATTATTTGTCTGAACTGCCCCCTAAAAAAAAGAATATTAATCAATAAAATATAGTCTGAAAATTTTATGCCAAACCACCTGAAAAGGATAATCGATATATAACTATACCGTTGCCCGACGGTGCAGTCATGGTAATCGCAAGTTTGGTGAAAATTTACCAATACGAAAACAAATGATGTTGACTATTTCTGTGTAGAGTTTATTCTACATGATGATGAGATTCATCCCCCAAGCATTGTAGCTGTGGTAAAAGAATTTTCCTGCTTAATATACTAACAACCAGAATTTGTATTTATTAATGAAAAGAGGTGAGAGTCAGTGCCAATAATAAAAGAGGCTGTAAGTTGTTCATAGTGGTCTTTCATATTTGTTGCTACGATATTAATTTTTTGAATTGCTTCTCGTCTATTCGTTTTACATTTCTCTTTTTTGCTTCATCATACTTGCTGCCAGGATCTTTACCAACAACCAAATAATCGGTATTGTCACTTACCGATGAGGTGGCACGTCCTCCCAAAGATTCAATTTTATCTTTAGCCTCATCACGGGTAAAAGCATCCAGTTCACCGGTAATCACGAAGGTTTTATCTTTTAATTTATCCGATTCAGGAGATTTCTGCTTATGGATTTTTAAGCCGGCTTTTTTAAGCCTATCAAGCATTACCAAATTATCTTCACTACTGAAAAAATGAGATATGCTTTCTGCAATTTCAGGACCAATCTCCGGTATTTCATTTAATTCTTTTTCAGTGGCTTTTGAAAGAGCCTCCAATGATTTATATTTCCGGGCTAATAACTGTGCTACATGTTTTCCCACATGTCGGATACCCAGTGCATAAATAAATTGAGCCAGTTCCGTTTTTCTGGATTGTTGTATTGCATCATAAAGCTTTTCAGAAGATTTCCTGGCAAAGCCTTCAAGATTTTCAATATCGGAAGGCTTTAACAGGTATAGGCCCGGAATATCTTTGATGAGCTCTTTATCTATTAATTGTGCAATGGTTTTTTCTCCAAGATTATCAATGTTCATGGCATTTGGGGATGCAAAATGGCTCAGGCTGCGTTTTAGTTGTGCTTCGCATAACAGACCGGCAGGACATATAATAAATGCTCCTTCGCGGACTACTTTGGTATTACACACGGGGCATTTTTCAGGCATCTCAAAAGCCTTTTTCCTTTTTCCCTTGTCTTTTTTCACACGTTCCGCTACTTCCGGTATTACATCACCCGCCCGCACCACTTTTACTGTGTCTCCCGGACGAACATCTTTCTTTTTTACCTCATTTTCATTATGCAAAGTAGCCCTGCTTATGGTTACACCTCCTACCTCTACAGGTTCAAGCATAGCAACAGGTGTCAGTATGCCCGTGCGTCCTACCTGTACAATGATATCGACCAGGGTAGTCACTTCTTTTTGAGGCTCGAATTTCCAGGCAAAAGCCCATCGCGGACTACGGTCTCGACTGCCAAAATCACTACGAAGCTTTCTATGATTGAGTTTAATTACCATGCCATCTATTTCATAAGTAAGCTCCTCTCTTTTATTTTGAAGTTGCTTATAAAAATTCTTTACCTTTTTGCTGGTTGAGCATTTTTTAGTTTGATCGTTTGTTTTAAGACCCCATTTTTTAAATTGTAGCCGCAACTCCTGCTGGCTCTCAAAATCAGTTGCATCAGTATTACTGTTAATGATTTCATAAAAGAAAATATCGAGAGGTATATCTGCTACTTTGCCGGAATCGAGTTGCCTGACCACTCCTGATGCAGCATTACGCGCATTGGCAAATGCCTGTTTGTTCCTTTCAATGCGCTTTTTATTGAGCTGCTGAAAATCATCTTTGTGTAGGAATATTTCACCCCTTACAGACAATTCATCGGGAAGTCCATTATCTGACCGCAACTTTAAAGGGAGTGAGCGTATGGTTTTTACATTTTCTGAAATGTCCTCTCCTTCCTTACCATCACCACGGGTTGCTGCATAACTAAAAATACCTTTCTTGTAGAAGGCCTCCACAGAAAGGCCATCAAATTTTGGTTCCAAAAAAAACTCAGTTTTGTTTCCTTTTGCTTTTTCCTGAACTGAAGCAATGAAATCTTCCACCTCTTTTTCTTTGGAGGAAGAATTGAGACTGAGCATAGGTGCGTGGTGCTTTCTCTTTTTTAATGAATCAACTGGCTCAGCACCTATTTTACGTGTTGGAGACACATCGGATTTGTATTTAGGGAACTTCTTTTCGAGCGTCAGCAAACGTTGAAATAGTTCATCATATTTACTGTCTGATATATCTGGATCATTCTCTATATAGTATTTATAATTATGGTGATTTATGGCCTGGCGCAAATGCTCTATTTCCTGTCGGGCCTGTTTCTCTTTTAATTCATCCGCATCTTTCATCTCCGGAAAAGGAATTTTCATAAATGGATTATTGCTCATAAGTTGCTGTTTTACCGATTATTACTCTTTTTCCTAATTATTCATACTATCTGTTTTCTTTTGTTTTTCCTTGTCCTTCATGTGGCTCTCTTTGGCTTCCTGGTTCCCGAGTTCGTCCTCGTCGACCTCATCGCTGAGCAGATCGGCGATGTCGGGGATGATCCTGTCCAGCAGCTTCGTCTCTCTGAAGGCGTCACGCATGGTGTAGCGGACTCGCCGGGCGAC
>JAWOBQ010000114.1:0-10695 GCA_046484255.1 Bacteroidales bacterium
TCTGTAGATAACACTTTATTTTCCATGCTTAAAGATTTACGTAGGAAAATTTCTCAACGTGAAGATTTACCCCCCTTTGTCATCTTCCAGGGAAGGATCCTGGAAGATGACAAAGGGGGGTAAATCTTCACGTTGAGAAATTTTCCTACGTAAATCTTTAAGCATGGAAAATAAAGTGTTATCTACAGAACTGGTATGATGCGCTCCCGCCATTTCATCTTCATTTTCCATTTCATCAAAATCTCTGTCTTCTGCCATCATAATTGAATAAGGATTTTCCAGGTATTCTTTTCCCTTTTCCGTTAATTTTATAAGCCCGTAATTTTCAATATCTTTTGTCAACAGATCATGGATTATCCCATAGCGGATCGCTGCCGACCATAACTGCCGGTCCTGATCTGTTCCCTGCCCAAAGATATCAAGTTTATCATGTTTATAGGCAACTACTTCACTTGTTTCCCTGCCTAAAATAACATCGATTACGTGATTAGGCTTAAACTGCTCTCTGACAGCCTTTACTGCTTTCAGGGCAAACTGAATATACGATTTCCCTTCAAAGGTTTTTTTAGGATGGATACAATTGTCACAGGTTTCACAATTCTCCACTTCATATTTTTCACCGAAATAATTGAGCAGTACTTTTCTTCTGCACATTGCAGTTTCAGCATATCCGACGGTTTCATTAAGGAGTTGCCGCGAAATTTCCTGTTCCGCGACAGGTTTTCCTTTGAGGAATTTTTCCAGCTTTACAATATCCTCATAAGCATAAAATACCAGGCAGTGCCCTTCTCCGTCATCTCTACCTGCGCGGCCCGTTTCCTGGTAATATCCTTCCAAACTTTTCGGGATATCATGATGAATTACAAACCGTATATCCGGCTTGTCAATGCCCATCCCAAAAGCGATCGTTGCTACAATCACATCCGCTTGTTCCATCAGGAAGCTATCCTGGTTACTCACACGCGTTGCGGAATCCAGGCCGGCATGATAAGGTAAGGCTTTGATCCCGTTTACCTGAAGAGTTTCTGCGGTCTCTTCTACCTTTTTCCGGCTCAAACAATAGACGATGCCTGACTTTCCCGGACGTTCTCTGATAAAACGTATAATGTCTTTCAGCACTTGTTTTGTCTTGGGTCTTACTTCATAATACAGATTTGGCCTGTTAAAAGAAGAAATAAACACATTCGCATCATTGATCTCCAGGTTCTTTATAATATCTTCCTGAACCTTAGGCGTAGCTGTAGCCGTAAGTGCAATAACCGGCACATTCTGCCCGATAGCCCGGATCGTAGGGCGCAGACGCCGATATTCCGGCCGGAAATCATGCCCCCATTCGGAAATGCAATGGGCTTCATCAATAGCATAAAAAGATATCTTAACCTGACGAAAAAATTCGATGTTCTCTTCTTTGGCTAAAGACTCCGGAGCAACATATAAAAGCCTGGTGATCCCGCGGCGTACATCATTTTGTACCTGCTGAAGCTGCATCTTCGTCAGGGATGAGTTCAAAACATGCGCGATCCCGTTCTCCGAACCATAATTCCGGATCACATCTACCTGGTTCTTCATTAACGCTATCAAAGGAGAAACTATTACCGCCGTGCCTTCCTGCATTAATGCCGGTAGTTGATAACACATGGATTTACCCCCACCGGTAGGCATGATCACGAACGTATCCCGATTATTAAGAACACTCTTAATAATAGACTTTTGGTTCCCTTTAAAGCTCGAAAAACCAAATATTTCGTTTAAGAGTTTATGTAAGTATTTGTCTGATGTATCCATTATTTTCAAGCGCCCATTTTTTCTTTTGACGGGAAACCAAATTTACAATAAAATAACCAAATAATGCCTTTTTAAAATAAATAAACATTTTGAAAAAAATTCTGAGGCTGGTCTAAAACTCAAAATTTATTATACCTGCTGAAAATCAGCTTCTCCCGGGCTCTAAAGGGAGGCTGATTTTCAAGGAGCTTCAATCTTTAGGCCGGAGCAAAAAGCTACTGAAAACCAAATGGTCCCATTTTAGACCAGACTCACTATGTTCATCCCATTATCATATTCATCTATTCGCATATTTATAACTAAACTTTGTTTATTTTATTCTTATTTTTGTCAATAAATTCTAAAATCATTTTGAGCCACAAAGATAATTCTATTTTGAGCGACAAAAGTAAAATAATTCAAGCGGCAGTATCTACCATCTCGAAAGAAGCCAGAGCCATTGATTCCTTAAAAGACAGGTTAAACAGTGATTTCATCCATATTGTTGAGCACTTATACGGCAGTCGTGGCCGGCTGATCATTACCGGCATAGGCAAAAGTGCCATTATTGCTTCAAAGATCGTGGCTACGCTTAACTCTACCGGGACTCCTTCCGTATTTATGCATGCTGCCGATGCCATTCATGGTGATCTGGGGCTTATCCGGGAAGAGGACAGTGTCATGTGCATTTCAAAAAGCGGAAACACCCCTGAAGTAAAAGTGCTTGTTCCGCTCATCAAGTCACGCGGGAACCTGTTAATCGCCCTGGTTGGAAACACCGGTTCGTATCTGGCCAGGCAGGCGGATCATGTGATGGATGCTACCGTCGACATGGAAGCTTGCCCTAACAACCTGGCCCCCACCTCCAGCACCACTGCCCAAATGGTTCTGGGTGATGCTCTTGCTGTTGCACTTATCCACGCCCGTGGATTCTCACAGAAAGATTTTGCAAAATTACACCCCGGGGGTACGCTGGGTAAAAAAATGTATCTCAGAGTAGCCGACCTATATGGGATGAATGAAAAACCCATGGTAGATGAAACCAGCAAAATCCCGGAAGTAATTATGGAAATATCTTCTAAACGTCTGGGAGCTACAGTAGTGAAGAAAAATGATGCCATCAGTGGCATTATCACCGACGGAGATCTGAGGCGAATGCTGCAACATCATAAATCCATTGAGAAGTTGAAAGCTGCCGATATCATGTCGCCAAATCCCAAAACCCTGGAAGCCCACACCCTCGCCGTTGATGCCCTGGACATGATGAGAAAAAACAATATTACCCAGGTGGTTGTAACAGAAAACAAAGAATATATGGGCATGGTTCATCTGCATGATATCATTGAAGCAGGCATATTGTAATCCTTGCCGGTGGTCCTGCTCAAATTACCGGATACTACCCTGCAAAACCCACAACTGCTTGTTTTTCAATGGCTTGCCAGCTTGCATAGCCTTGTCAATCAAGGCTTTTCCTGGCATGCCGCAGATTATTTTCAGCACGTTCCATATGCGGATCAATCTCAAGGGCTTTCTCGCAAGCTTCCACTGCTTTCTTATGCTCCCCAAGCTTATTATAAGCTGAACAAATGTTGTTATAGGCCAGGGCAGAATTCGGATCCAGCGAAAGCGCCTTTCGGCAACTGCGTATACAATTCAGGTAATCTCCCTGCCGGTAAAACTCCAGACTTTTATTGATCCATTCATTATGGGAGCGCTCCTGCTCAAACACCGATAATCTTTTCTGTTTGTTCTTTGCCAGCCTTAAATTATTTTTCGCCCTTTGAAAATCCGGCCTGATAGACAATGCTTTTTCCAAAGACTTAACTGCCTGCTCATATTTTTCCAGGGCAATATACGCTGATCCCATATTATTATACGCTAAAGTCTGCTCCGGATCCATTTCCAATGCTTTCTTGCATGCTTCAACAGCTTTTTCATACTGCTTATTTTTATAGTAGTTCAGGCTTAAGCGAACATAGGTCTCCGGGTCAGGGTTTTCGCGCGCATTCTGCTCCAGCCTTTCCAGCTCAGCTTGCCGCCCGTAAACACCTTTTAGAAAATAAGAGGCCAGTTCATCATCTTTGTTAATCTGCAGGGTCTTTTCGGCAAAATCTTCCAGCGTTTCCCAGTCTTGCATTTGAAAAAGGATATTCATTTTAAGGTGTCTGGCCTGAAGGTAATGAGGCACGACATCAATAGCGCGATTCACATATTTCAGTGCTTCTTTCATTTTATCCTGACGAAACAAATGACGCGCATAGTAATAATTGGTAACATGCATACGAGGGCTTACCTCCAGAGCACGATTATAAAAAAGTTGTGCACTGTCGGGTTTCTCCATGGCATTATACAATATCCCCAAATTCACCAACAGATAATTATAATTTGGGTTAAGTTCATACGCATTCAAAAACAACTCCCGTGTTTGGTTATATTCTCCTTTGCTCATCAGAGTTAAGCCATAATTCATCAGGGTCCGTGCATTATTGGGGCTTTTTTCGACGGCATCACCCCATAATGTTTCTTCGGAATGCCAGACCTTATTGCGGTGATTTGTCCCCAATGCATGAGCCGTTAAGACCAATAATGCCATAATGCCAAGGGCATATTTCAGGGGCCGCGATTTCCGGATCCTCTCTTCCCATCTCAGCACCAATAAGCCCAGCGCCCAGGAAACACTTAAGCTCAGGCCCACAAAAGGAAAAAACATACGGTGATCATTGGTAACCTGCCCCAGGGGAAAGATACTTGAGGTAGGCAACAAGACCACCCCAAACCATATAAGGCCAAAACTAACAGGCCTCAGTCCGGGGCGAAGCGAAGTTTTTATGATAGCATAAATATAGGCCGCAAAAAAGGCAAATCCCAACCACATACGAGGCTCTGCCATGGTACGGAAAACTTTCATATCCGGATCCGCACTTAAATGATACGGATAAAAGAAGGTGATAAAATAATGCAACCAGATATAAGGCTGAGTCCAGGCATACTCCAGAGCAGAATGCCCATAATCGGGTTCTTTGGATATCCTAACTACAAAAACAATAATATAGGTGATCACAACTATGATCACTAAAGCAGGCAACGCTTTTTTAATACCTGCCCATAGATCCTTCCGCCGCTCCTTGCTGAAAATATCCGCAACAGACATTTGCTGCTCGATCAGAAAAATAAATGCCAGCAACAAAGGAGCAAACATGGCCGCCTGTTCTTTTGCAAACATCCCCAGCAGAGCCGGGATCAAATAATAACCGTATTTCCGGTGCCGCGGGAAATACGCCCAAACCGTTAATGCCATGATAACGAACAAAGCCGACATGCTATCCGAACGGGCAATAATGTAATTGACCGTTTCGGCGTTCGCCGTGTGAAAAGCATATAAGGCCACAGCGAACAGGCTAATATAAGTATTCCACCGGTGCGGATAACATAAACGGAGAATTTTTAAAAACAAGAAATACATCAGCACAAGCTGCAGGATAAAAAATATAAAGATCGTTAAATGAAAATAAAAGGGTTTATATCCGCCTCCCAGGCTGTATGATATCGCATTCATGGTAGTGACCAGGGGGCGGTAGGTTTTTACTACGGGGCGGGTAGACTGGGTTTGCTGATAGTTTGTAAAAAAATCCGGAATGTTTTCCGTACTTCTCACATAAGGATTTTGTGTAATGGTGTGGAAATCATCAAAATGAAAATCATTATCAAAATGGTTCCAGTAAGTGAGAAGTAATCCGGCAAAAAGGATTATAACGATCATTATCAAGCCACTGTCTTTGGATTGGCCCCGGCTTTTTATACGTTGCTTCATGAGCTTTTTCTATAATAATACTATTCTATTCAGCAGGATTTTGTTACTTTTGAAAACTCAAAAATACAAAAAATGAGCAATACGGTAGAATCATTCCGGGAACATCGTGAGCAGATGAATAAACGCATATTAGCGGGAGAGAATAAGATCATCAAACGCATTTTCAACCTGGACACCAATGCATACCGGGAAGGAGCCCTGCCGGAAGTGACAAAAGAAATGCTGGGTCTGGCTACTTCCATGGTATTGAAGTGTGATGATTGCGTGTATTATCATCTGGAAAGATGTTACAAGCTTGGGGTTCTCAAAGCACAGATCTTTGAAGTATTTTCGGTAGCCAGTTTAGTAGGGGGAACTATCATAATCCCCCATCTTCGAAAGGCTGTAGCATTCTGGGAGTCGCTTGAACAAGAAAACCCATAGAGAAGCTTCAGCAAGAAGTTTGAATACAAACCATACGAGAATGAAACTGGAAGCACATAATCTTGTAAAGAAATACAAAAGCCGGGCTGTGGTAAACGATGTTTCAGTTAGCGTAAGCCGCGGAGAGATTGTCGGGTTACTGGGACCAAACGGGGCAGGCAAGACCACCACATTTTATATTATGGTCGGGTTAATTTCAGCCAATCAGGGGAAGATCCTGCTGGACGATTCCGATATCACCGACCTTCCCATGTACCGGCGTGCACAACTGGGAATTGGCTACCTGGCACAAGAAGCCTCGGTTTTCCGTGGATTGAATGTGGAAGATAATATCCGTTCTATTTTGGAATTTACCAAATTAACTAAAACAGAACAACAAGAAAAACAAGAAAAACTTATAGAAGAGTTTGGGCTTAATCATGTTCGCAAAAGCAAAGGTTCTATGCTTTCCGGAGGAGAACGCAGAAGGACGGAGATTGCCCGTTGTTTGGCCGTAAGCCCGAAATTTATCCTGCTGGATGAACCCTTTGCCGGTGTAGACCCGATTGCCGTTGAAGATATTCAGGCTATCGTTTCCCGCCTGGCTCAAAAAAATATCGGAATTCTGATCACAGACCATAACGTCCATGAAACCCTTTCCATCACAAACAGAGCCTACCTGCTGAACCAGGGAAATATTCTCAAGTCGGGAACAGCAGAAGAATTGGTTGCTGATGAAGAGGTGCGCAAAATCTATCTGGGGAAAAATTTTGAATTAAGGCGTAAAAACACTAATTCGCCTGCTTCCGGATAAACAACAAAGAATACAAAATATATAAGGGTATCAGCAAAGGTAGCCCCGGTATTTTAAACCAGACAATCAGCCCAAAAGCCAAAGCCGTAAAAATAATCCGGTGACGGTTTTCCTGCCAGCTGAAAGTAACAAACTTAAAGCTCAACATAGGTAGCTTACTGACCATCAGAATGCTGTACAAAACCAGCAAACCCATGATAAAATATGGGCTCCCGTAAATCGTTGAGCTCAGGTTTTGCTGATCCACGCTTTCCACAACAAATGCAATGGTTATTAACCCAACGGCTGCCGCAGGAACTGGTAATCCCTTGAAATAGTTTGAATGCTGCTCTTCCGTATTAAATATAGCCAAACGAACCACAGCTGCAGCAGGAAACAAAATCACCGAATAGGCAAGAAGACCCGCCGCTACATCCAATGGGAGATGCCGCAAAATGAAAAATGCCGCCATTGCAGGGTAAACCCCAAAAGATACCACATCCGCCAGCGAATCCAGTTGTTTGCCTAATTCACTGCCCGCCTTCAATAGCTTGGCCGCAAAACCATCCGCGAAATCAAAGATCAAACAAATTAAAAAAAACAAACCCGATAAAGCAATTTGCCCCTGGCTGGCCAATAATATGGCTGTCATGCCGGACAAAACATTCATGATCGTCAATCCATTGGGAATATGCCGCTGAAAACTCCGGCCTCTTCCGTACGAATTATGCTGCACGCCTTTTGTCATACCTTTTAGTGCTTATCCTTCTTCATTCATTTGACGGTTTAATTCCTCCACCAGATCATCGATCCCCTGCTCATCATAAGCTTTCGCTCTGGCAACCTCTTCGAGGGTACCCCATACAGGCTCCCCGCAAACTATACACACTATACCCTTTTCCCGTAAAAACTTAACGGCAAAAGGATAATTATCCGTTAACTCCTCTATGGTAATATCCCGTTTTATGGCCATAAAAGTAAAACTTTTTTAATTGAACATTTGTTTCTGTCTTCTGTTCACACTTCATATGTTATTTTTGCAAGCAATTATGAAGCAAGATAGATTTATAAATATGAAGATACTTGAAAAAGTACAATATGTACTGGAACACGGGGAAGAAATTATGGACCGGGTATATATGTATTATTGCATTAAACTGTATTCGGTGGATAATTTCTTTGTGGAGATCTGGTACCGTCAATCAGCGGCAAAGATCGATTACGTGGAGGTTGTGGATCTGGATGAAGTATTTTTAAATTACAGAAATGAGATTGACATCAGTGACTTGTACCAGAAAAATTAATCCGTTTCTTATCTTAAATGCAGTTGGCTGTATCAAACTAAATGCTATATTGCAGTCATCTGCTCATCCCCTAAGCTGCAAATTTTTTTAAGGATGTCTCTAAGCCCGCAAACACTTAACATAGCTGATTTCGATTATGAACTGCCTTCTTCGCGGATAGCCAATTATCCGGCGCAAAAAAGATCCGCTTCCAAATTATTGATCAGCAAGAACCGGAAAGCAATCTGTCAGGATTATTTTTACAATCTTCATAACTATCTTCCCGATTCCGGTTTATTAATCTTTAACAATACCCGTGTAGTTCAGGCACGCTTAAAGTTCCGGAAAGAAAGCGGAGCCGGGATCGAGATTTTTTGTCTGCAGCCAGTTTCCCCGGTTTCCATTGTAGAACAAAGCTTTAAACACTTTTCTCCGGTAATATGGAAATGCTTTATCGGCAATGCCCGGAAATGGAAAAGCGGCTTGCTGTCGCTTGATTTGGATTGGGGAAAGTTGTATGCCGAAAAACTCGGGATAGATGGAAATGCCTGGCAGGTAAGATTTTCCTGGACCCCCGCCTCCTTAAGCTGGGGCGAAATCCTTGAAAAAGCCGGGCAGGTTCCCTTACCACCGTATATCAATCGGGAGAGTGAACCAACAGACAAAAAGCGTTATCAAACCGTTTTTGCCAGTAAAGAGGGTTCTGTTGCTGCTCCTACCGCCGGGCTGCATTTCACGCCCGCCGTATTCGATAACCTTAAAACCAAAAATATCCGTCAGACCTACCTAACCCTCCATGTAGGTGCAGGGACATTCAAGCCCGTTGTCAGCGAATCCCTGCAAGATCACAGCATGCACCGCGAACAAATGGTAATTTCCCGGGAAACACTGGAAGAGTTGCTCAATACCCCCCTGGAAAAAACCATTGCCGTTGGGACTACTGCTGTACGAACCCTGGAAAGCCTCTACTGCTATGCTACCCTACTGAAAGACCAGCCGGATGCAGCCTTTCATATTGAGCAATGGCAAGCCTATAAAATGAAGCATCCAATGCCGCGCGAAGAAGCATTAAGCCTCCTGCTGGAAAAAATGAAGCGGGAAAACCGAACAGTTTTCCACGGAACTACACAACTGCTGATCGCCCCCGGATACCAATACCAAATGACCGGAGGAATGCTTACCAACTTCCATCAACCCAAAAGCACACTATTGCTGCTGCTAGCAGCTTTTACAGGAGAACACTGGAAAAAAGCCTATACATACGCCCTGGAAAATGATTTCCGGTTTCTAAGCTATGGAGACTCGTGCTTGTTTCTGCCATAAAGCAACATCCCCCGGCGGAAGCCGGGCGCTATCCTCATCAAAAACATCACTATTATTAACTTTAAGATCCGCACCCGCATTCATGCCGGCAACAGGTGATAGACAAATCCGGAATAAAAAACCACAGTCAACGTTGAACGATTCAGCATTTTCAAAATTAATAATGTACCTTTGTTTTTTTGATCATGCAGTGTAACATTTAACCCTATAAACCGTCATTATTTTATGTCAGACTATAAAGTCGAGTGTTTGATCCAGAATTTTCGAGATCAAGGCTTGCCCCGTTTTTTTTATCGGGGCGTGCGAACCGAACGAAGTGAGTTCTTGAACACCTTTAAAAAAAATTAAGGTTGTGAAAAAAAATTTAAACCGCAGTATACTAATGTATATGAGGATTTAAAATTTGAGCAACAACGCAGATATCGGACATTATAGACAGACACTATTTAGTGTCTGTCTATAAAGTCGAGTGTTTGATTCATAATGTTCGAGATCAAGGCGTGCGAAAATTTTAAACCACAGTATACTAAGGTATATGAGGATTTAAAATTTGAGCAACACCGCAGATATCGGACATTATGGACAATCACTATTTAGAGTATTTCAGGGAATCCTCCCCCTACAACCCAAGTGTTGACAGGGAAAGAGGGCACACTACATGAAGCAATTTATCAATCAATTAAAAACATTTTTAATACAATTATTATGGAACACACAAAAAGATTATACCGCAGTATAGAAAACCGCTATATTGGTGGAGTTTGTGGCGGTCTGGCCAGGTATTTTAACATGGATGTAATAATCATCCGGTTAATCTTTTTTCTGGCATTGATTTTTGGCGGGGGAGGTTTTTTAGCATATATAATACTGTGGATCGTGGTACCGGAAGAACCTTTGGCAAAAGCCCAAAGGGATATGCACACAGAAGAAACAGACCATCAGGAAGAAGGCTATATCAATGTAGATGCCGGAGAAATCAACACTGATCCCGCGGCAACGAACGAAAAAAAAAGCGATGGGAACATCATTGCAGGGCTGGTCTTGATCGTATTGGGTGCATTGTTTTTAGCTGACCACTTAATACCCCATCTGAATTTTTCAGATCTTTGGCCTGTCATTTTAATAGTTGCAGGAATTGCCGTACTGCTTAAAAATATGCATCACCATTCAAAAAACAAAACATCATGAATATCAACAAGATCATATGGGGAGCGCTACTCATTGTCGCGGGTTTATTGTTTTTTTTAAGCAATCTCGGACTGCTCAGTTTTTCCTGGCCGGCCTTGCTTCGCTTATGGCCTGTATTGCTAATATTATGG
>JAWOBQ010000154.1:0-8445 GCA_046484255.1 Bacteroidales bacterium
GGTTCTATTACGAACTGGGAGAATTCCTGGAGGCAGAGGCACAGAGACAGAATAGGAGTGTGAATAACCTGGTCCACCGGGAATTCAGCGAAAAGGTTTGCAGCAGCCTGGATCATGTGGGCTATAACTTCTGTACCGGCAAGGTCATGGCTATGAACCCGCAGTGGTGTCAACCCCTGGCGGTCTGGAAAAACTATTATACGCATTGGATCAATAACGGGAAAGCGCAGGACTTGCTCAATGTAAGCATTTTCTTTGACTTCCGCCTGGTGTACGGGGATCAAAGGATCTGCGAGGAGCTGAAAGCACATGTGAATGAACTCTCGCGGAAAAATCCCGCTTTCGTACATTTAATGGCTCAGAATACGCTTTCGCAGAAGCCGCAAGTGGGTTTCTGGGGGAACATATTGCTGGAAACGGCCGGAGCACCCCCCGAAACCGTTAATATTAAAAATGCTATCATGCCTATTGTCAGCTTTGCCAGAGTCAATGCCCTGAAATATGGCTTAGCAGAGCGTAATACCCTCGAACGGCTTAAAATGCTACATCAAAAAGATGTGATTAACGTATCTACTTATAATAATGTCAGCCAGGCATTTGTGCACCTTGCCCGTATAAGGCTGCAGCATCAGACGGAGCTGTTGCAAAAACAGGCAAAACCGGATAACCTGATTAACACCAAGCAACTGAATGAACTGGATAAAATTATATTGAAAAAGGTCCTTTCCTACATTAATAATATGTTATCCTTATTGGCTTCGTAAATAGAGCCTGCCTATAAAATCCAAAATAAATTCCAAGGTCAAAGTTCAACATTTACCACGAAAAATGCGACGAAGCAGCATATTTTACTGTGGTTTAAAAGAGAACATACGTGCAACAATTTAAAGTTGGGGCATTTTACCCCTAAAACCCCTAAAGGGGACTTGGGGAGGTTCTTTTTTAAGTATTTACCTTATCAGAAATCTTCACCCTGCTTGTCCCGTTTATCCCGTGAAATCTCTTCATATTTCACCGGGATTGGTTTATATTCCAATCAACCGGGATGAAACAGGAAGTAAATTTCACCGGGGCGCAGCTCGCAACCCGCAACCCGTAACCCGGAATTTGCAATCTTTACCTTGTGTTTTCGCTGATCATTTCATTGAGTTTTTCTGTGCAGGCGTTCCAGTTAAAGCGCTGTATGACGAACGTTCTGGCGGTTTTTCCCATTTCTTTTCGTGTGTTTTCATCATTCAGCAATTTTATAGTCATTTGTGCGTATTGGTCAGCCGAGTTGGCGACCATCAGTTCTTTTCCATGTTCAGCATCAATGGGGGCCCGGGCGGATTCAGAGGTAACGCAGGGGAGTTCCATGGCCATAGCCTCCAGGATCTTATTTTGCAGGCCGGTGCCTGTATGCATAGGGGCAATAAATACCCGTGCATTTTGATAGGCTGTACGTATATCATCTATCCAGCCTGTAACGGTCACTTTGTCGCCGGCGAGCCGGATCACGCGCCTGTCCGGGGAAGAGCCGGCCAGCACAAGTTTTGCCCCCGGTTTTTCCTTCCAGATCAGGGGCATCACTTCACGTACCAAATAAATGGCCGTGTGTACATTGGGGAGATAAGACATGTTGCCCGTAAAGATCAGGTCGTTGTCGGGAACCTGCGCAGCCGGAGGCCGGAAATAATCCGTATCTACACCATTGCGTACGATCTCAAGGCCCTGCATTTGCAAATACTGCTTATCCGTTTCCGATATGATGGTATGGGTATCAAACCAGGAATAGATACGAACCTCATACTTGCGTATTCGCTTATATTCCAGCCACAACAGCCATTTTTTCAGGCCTGAAGCCGCTTTCATCCGCTTTTTCATGCTCGCGGAAAAAGCATCCTGATAGTCGATGGTTTTTGGCCCCTGTATTCCGCGCACCATCTCGGCAGTACGAAACAGCTGGCAGTAAATATGTTCTGCACGGCCTTCCTGCCGGTAGCGCTGGATCAGCTTGCGGGCCCGGGATGAATAAAAGTATCCGCATTGTAAAGGGCGACCGCGAAGAAAAAAAACGGCAGTATGCCATAGCTGGGAGAAAAAGCCACGAACAAAATAATGGATCTCACTGCAATAAGGCTGTAGATGATCATACGATGCGTGGTTGATATCACTCCTCTTGCCGGTAGCCAGAAGAACGATAGTGTGTTTTTCCGACAAGGCTTTGATCTGATGAAAAGCACGAAGCTTATCGCCTTTCTCAAGCGGGTAGGGGATGCGGGGTAATACGATCAACAGTTTCACGTTGTATGGGTTTGGGATTTTGTTAACAATGTTTTGTAAAATGCCGTCAGCCTTTTCGCGCTGGCTCGGAGTGTGTAATGTGTATGTATCAGCTCTGCGGCCTGTTCGGCTATGCTATTGGCTTCTTCCGGATTTTCCACACACCACCTTATCTGTTCAATAAACTCTTCTGCCGTGTCGGCGATCAAAAGATGCCTGCCCGGCTCGTAATCAATGCCTTCGGCACCTATGGAGGTAGTGATGACCACGTTTTTGTTAAGCATGCCTTCCAGTATCTTTATCCGAATGCCGGAGCCGGAAAATAAAGGCACTATCATTATATGTTTTGACTGCATATAGGCATGCGCATCCTCAACCTCGCCTTCTGGTATCAGCCCCGGAAGCTCCCGTTTTTGCAGCCATCCCGGCATGTTGCGCCCGGCCAGCGAAAAAGTTAACTGCGGATACTGCTTATATACCTCCTTCCAGACGTGCTCTATAAACCAAAGAATACCTTGCTGGTTGGGGATCCAGTCCATAGAACCCAGATGAAATAAACTGTACGGATCTCTCTGTCTGTTTAAGCTTTGTGGGCCCTGCCGCCCGGTGTCTATAGCAAAAGGATGAGCCATCAGCAAACCCCGCGCACCATTGGATTCGTAAAAGCGCTTATCTACTTCTGTGATCGGAAGGATGCCATCGTAATCGTTGATATGCTGTAGCTCATATTGCGATAACTCACGGCTTAGCCGCTGCAGATAAAACCGCTTAACAGGGTTGAGAATATTGCCGGCATAACGTTTCCATATCCGGTGCTCTATATTATGGGAACGCAAAACGATCTTTGCATCACTGAGATAACGAATGTCTTTTATGTAAGGAGTAAGGTATAAGCCCTCTAAATGAACTATATCATAAGTTCTTGCCTGCAGGGCATTCCTGACTGTATTGCGAAAGTCTTTGCTGTCGAACCTTTTTACAATATAACAATGCGGCGTGAACAGATGAAACAAAGCAGCACACAGGCGGATACGCAAGTCAACCCGCCCGGTCGAAAACCTTGTTTGCTTTTTGAAATCTTCGGGAACATCCGCCATAGTAACCGGGGCTTTATACGTGTCCATGGCAATAACTTTTACTTCATGCCCTTGCGAAAGCAAGCTGTCCGTTATAGCTCTCATTGCGATAGAACCCCCTTCTTTTGCCGGCCAGGGCGACTTATTGCATAGTTGTAAAATGCGCATATTATTTTTTCTTCAATAAGGTATTCATGATGTTTTTAAAGAAACGCCTGTAAGTTTCCACATTCAGTATGGGTGCATCTGTGGTAGCTTTTAAGGTGAGAAAGACCCCCACCGGCAATAAAAGAAAGGCCGAGAGCCACATCCCCAGCCATGGCGAGATCACAAGCTCACGGGCAAATTTCTCGCCGGTCATGGAAACGACATGATAAACCACAAACAAAAGAACGGACACGACTACCGGAAATCCAAAGCCTCCTTTGCGGATAATCGTACCCAATGGTGCCCCAATAAAAAATAAAACAATACAGGCAAAAGATAAGGTGAACTTACGATGCCATTCTATTTGATGACGGGCGATTAGCTCCTGGCGGCGCTCTAACACTGTATTTGTAAATGTGATCGTATTGATAGTATTACGTAATGAGTTGATTGCGAAATTAGTGATCTTTCGCTGCTCGGCAGGCTTGAAGTTTTTCATCAGGTCCGGGTTTATCCGGCTGTCATTACTGATCAGTGTCGGGAAGCTGGGGTCATGTGCTATCAATGAATCCAGATCCAGCCCACGGCGGGCGGCTACACTGCGTAACTCCTCTACAGTCAAACCATGGATGTTGGGCTTTTCTGATCCCTGAGGGAGATCTTCGCTGCTTTTACCCTCCCGGCGGGTGCCGCTTTCCGCTTTTTCCCCTTTGCCCCTGAGGGTTTTGTTTTTCTGCCCGCCCTGCTTTTCTTCTCCCGGAGCATCCGGTTTTCCGCGCCGCGATACCGGCATCTCAGGCTCCTGCTTTTGCTGCTCAGAATGCATCGCAGCAAAAATATGCGAAACATTGGAATACGTGATCTCGCCCGATGCTGTGGATCTCGCCTTTGCACTGTCAAACCCTGTTTTTCCTGTATCACCTGTTGTATGCCTTCCGCTTTTTCCTCCGTCAACCGCTTTATCCTGTGGTCTTTCCCTGCCGCCCGCAAAAGATGAGGCAGTATCTCCTGATCTGGATACACTGCCGCTGGCAAAAGATGAGGCAGTATCTTCTGATCTGGATACACTGCCGCCGGAAGATACAGCAGAATCTTCAGAGCTGTCGCCTGAAGTGCGCATGGTATCCGGTGAAACGGGGTAGCCCTCTTTATTGATACTGCTGTAATACCTGAACTGATCCCAATGCTTAGTCTGTAGCTTCTCTTTGCGTTCCTGAGCATCATTTAGCAGAGAATCACGCGAAAATTGAAGCTGATGAATGTTCATCATCTGATAATGGTTCTTATAAAAGTCTTCGTTGGTTTGTTCAAAACTAAAGGATGACAGATCAATGCGCCTTAGTTGCTCCCCGAAGCGGGTAAGCTGTAAAGGCCTGCTTTGTTTATCCTCCCTTGTCTCTATGCGCTCGTAATAGTTTGCACCATTATATAGCTTGAATATCAAATACCGCTGGTCTTTGGTTACCTGCATCGTTCCGGAATCCGCTACCGTGACACTTACATTGCCCTGCTGCCCGGAATGGTCATAGATGATGATGTCTTCTATGGTTTTTCCATCATTGTGGCGTTTGTTGATCTTGATCGTGTAATTCTCGATCTCATCGTAAAAAATCCCCGGCTGTATGGAAACCGTAGGCTTTTGTTTTCGTACATCATGCAGTAAAAGCCGCATATTAAGGTTTGCTACGGGCATGACGTTGTTGGAGAATAAAAAAGCAGTGAAACTCAATAGGATAATAAACCCGATCATCGGCTTCATTACCGTACGTATGGAAATGCCGGCTGCCTTAAGCGCTACCAGCTCGTAACGCTCTCCCAGGTTTCCGAATGTCATTAATGAGGAAAGTAATACTGCCAAAGGAAGCGCCAGAGGAACAAAAGTGGAGGAAGCATAAAATAATAAACGGGCGATCACATACCAGTCAAATCCCTTGCCTACCATGTCGTCTACATACTTCCATAAAAATTGCATCAGCAATATGAACAATGCAATGAAAAAAGTGGCTATAAACGGGCCAATATAGGATTTAAGTATGTAGCTATATAGCTTCTTCAAGAGGATCGGGCTTTTAAATTTGTAGCAAAATTAACGATTTTATATGGGATACAGGCATGGAAAACTTGTTTTGGAGAAGCTGGTTTTTTCTTGCGGATGCTTTTTTGTCGCTATATCTGTACATTACATTAACGTTTGGCATACGGGAAATATTTTTTCGGGGGGTTTGGTAGTGTGAATAAAATCGCTATTTTTGAAAAAAAAATTGCGTCCGGTCTAAAAAGGGCACATTTCATTTTCAGCGGCTTTTTGCCCCGAACCCTAAAGGGTGAAGTCGCTGAAAATCAGCCAATCTTTAGGGATGGGGGAAAGCTGATCTTTAGCGGCTGTGGTAAATTTAGTGTTTTTAGACCGGACTCAAAATTGCAAAACACGAACGTCTATGAATTTACATGAATACCAGGGGAAGGTCATCCTTAAGAAGTTTGATGTCCGGGTACCGGAAGGCAGGATCGCTTATACTCCCGAGGAAGCTGTGGAGGTTGCCTCCGAGATTGAGAACCAGACCGGGTTTGACAAATGGGCAGTTAAGGCACAGATACATGCCGGCGGGCGCGGAAAAGGAGGGGGTGTAAAAATCGCTAAAAGCCTGGAGGATGTGCATCGTTTTGCCTCGGAAATTTTGGGAATGAAACTGATAACACCCCAAACCGGCAGCCAGGGCAAGCTGGTACGGAAAATATATATCGAGCAAAATATCTATTATGAAGGGCCCTCTGATATTCAGGAATATTATGTGAGCATACTGCTTAACCGCGAAACCGGACGGCATATGATCATATATTCCCCCCGCGGAGGAATGGATATCGAAGCGGTGGCCCAGGAAACCCCGGAACTGATCTTTAAGGAAGAAATAGACCCCAAAACAGGCCTGGCCGACTTCCAGTGCCGGAATATCGCCTTTAACCTTTCCCTGAAAGGAGATGCTTTTAAAAATATGACGAAGTTTATCAAAGCCTTGTATAAAGCCTTTGCCGGTTCCGATTCTTCCTTGTTTGAGATCAATCCCGTGATAAAAACCGCGGACGACAAGATCTTTGCCGCTGATGCCAAAGTGACCATAGATGATAATGCCCTGTTCCGCCATCGTGAGATCGCTGAAATGCGCGACCTGGACGAAGAAGACCCTATGGAAGTGCAGGCCGGCCAATATGGGCTGAACTTTGTTAAACTCGACGGAAACGTCGGATGCATGGTCAATGGTGCCGGTCTCGCAATGGCTACCATGGATGTGATCAAACTTTCCGGAGGTAAACCCGCCAACTTTCTCGACGTAGGGGGATCTGCAGATGCCAAAAGAGTAGAAGAAGCCTTCAGGATCATTACCCGGGATAAAAACGTGAAGGCTATACTGATCAATATCTTCGGCGGGATCGTAAGATGCGACCGCGTAGCAAACGGGATCGTTGAGGCTTGTAAAAATATTGGCGAACTTAAAGTGCCCGTCATCGTTCGCCTGCAAGGAACGAATGCCAAACTGGCGAAAGAGATCATCGATGATTCCGGACTTGAAGTAACGGCAGCCGTGAAATTGCAGGATGCCGCCGACCTGATTAAAGAAATGGTCGGTTAAAAACCGGGGTATAACGAACCGTTGCCGGGCGTTTTTGAAAAATACATCCTTCTGAACACCCCGGTGTTTTTATATCCGGGATTATTCCATTATCCGTACCTATTGCTATTTTCCCCTGCCGATCGTTGAACTACATAGGGATATTGCAAAACCCGCTATCATTGCTATAGACCCCTGCCGGTCATTTTAAGCGTTCATGAGAAAGTCAAGGATATCACCGCTGTTTAGCTCTTTAGGCTCTAGGCCGTGCCGGAAGATCCTGAGGCTGTGCTTTCCTTTTAAAAGCATCCGTTCGCCTTCAATTTCCAACAGGCAGCCTTCCCGAAGGCCGGCTACCGTTAGGCCGGGGTTTACTTTCAAAAACTCATTGATCCGTTGCTCGCGGGTCTCGCCCGCATGGCCGTCAGGGTTAGCATCCAGATAGTGCGGGTTGATCTGGAATGGGATCAGATTCAGCGTGGCGAAACTTTCAGGCTCATAAATCGGCATGTCGTTGGTTGTCTTTAACGAAGGACATGCGATATTGGCCCCCGCGCTCCAGCCCATATATGGAGCCCCGGAGCGAACACGCTCCCGGATCGGATCAATAAGCCCGTGCTTGTGCAACATGCCAACAAGATGAAAAGTGTTTCCCCCACCGACAGCGATGCTCTCCGCATTCTTTATTGCTTCTGTAGCATCAGCCTCGCGATGAATGGAAGAAAGATCGTAGCCAAGCGCTGCATAAACCTTTTTTACCTTTTCCTCATAAACAGCGTAGGAAGACTCTGCCCCTCCATCAGAAAGCCCTATGCCTGCATAGGGAATAAACAGTACCTTACTAATGTCTTTCTTTAAAAAGTCTGTAATATACTGCTTCGGCCAGTCAAGATATCCCTCTCCGGCCATGGTAGAATTGCTGATCAATAATAAACGGTTCATATGGTTAAATTTTTGGTTGTTGTTCTGTGTTCGTTGCCTCCCCCCCTGTAGAAATTTACTTCGTATTTCACAGGGCAGGCGTGAAACGCGACGGCAGGAGCTGTTTCACCGGGGTTCCCTGTTCGTTTTTTCGCTCAGTCTCTCAGTTCTCTTCGTCACTTCGTCACTTCGTCACTTCGTCTCTTCGTCTCTTCGTCACTTCGTCGCTTCGTCACTTCGTCGCTTCGTCACTTCGTCACTTCGTCTCTTCGTCACTTCGTCACTTCGTCACTTCGTCACTTCGTCACTTCGTCTCTTCGTCACTTCGTCACTTCGTCTCTTCGTCACTTCGTCACTTCGTCTCTTCGTCACTTAAGTCGCTTAAGTCGCTTCGTTCGCTCAATTCACTCTCTAGCATCATCGCATCATCG
>JAWOBQ010000164.1:0-5621 GCA_046484255.1 Bacteroidales bacterium
TTCATCATCATCATCATCATAATCATCATCTCCTTCTTCTTCTTCTTCTTCTTGTTCTTCTTCTTCTTGTTCTTCTTCTTCTTGTTCTTGTTCTTCTTGTTCTTGTTCTTCTTGTTCTTGTTCTTGTTGTTGCCTTTGATTTTCTTTATCGCTATTATCTTGTTTCTTATTTCGTTTAAACAGGTCTTTCAAGCTGTTGAATTCTCTTCGGTAAAAAAGCCCAAGGCCCTGGGTATAGGGTCCTCTTTCGTTAAGATAGCTATAATTGTTATGACGGTTAAAAGCCCTTACGCGAAGTTTATCGGTCAGTTCATATTCCACGTTTACATCCCCCACGATATTAGTAGCATCTTCTTCTGCCACGGTCTGTTGTTCCATTTGACTACCCCCAACGCCAACATTTGTATTTACCGTCATACGGTCATTAAACAGTTGGGTAGACAGGGCGACTTCCACTTCTTCATTGGAAATTTCATCTCCGGCACGATAATTCACTCCAATGTTAAAGTCATCACTAATTTGTGACAGCCAGTTGCTAAGTTGGTTAGAGATAAGTTCAGAAGAGCTTGAAGATCCAAAGCCCATATATTCATTTCCTGATCCGGCCATTGCCCCGTCTCCCCCGGCTGATGAAGGGGGGAAAAAGCTATTAAGAACGAGGAGGCCGACAAATTGGCGGTTCATTTCCTGTTGATTAACCTCATTTGCGTTTAAATAGAGTGTAGTATGAACCAGTTGGCGTGTCATTTCATCGGCATTTGGCAATACAATATCCGGGGTGATCCCGGGATTCATAAGGTCTCCATCCAAATGCAGCACACAGTGTACCGGTCTTCGTTTTTTATATATATCAGAAGTATCCAGATAGCTTATCAGGTCATAGAGCCGGGCTTCCGTTTTATAGATCGCTTTAAGGTCCAACTGGGCATCCATTGGATCGCCCGACCATGAGATGGTTCCTCCTTGTTCCACTGTAAATCGCTTATTGATAATATTTTCCAGCGTAAACAAGTAATCTCCCTCCTGTATGCGGTAGGTGCCATACATGCCGAACTCTCCTCGGGTATCGATATTCAATTCGATTTCACCGCTACCTCGTGCTTTCATAATATCGCCCACCGTTTCATCAAAGATAATTTGAATTTCTGCATCCGGGGTAGCTTCAATATGAGCATTCAACTGCAGTCCTTTTACATTTTCGCTTTTTTCCTGTTCAAAAGCAACAGATTCCATAGTATCCTGAGGCTGAACAAAGGTGATATAATCCGTTTGTGAAGCCTCTGCTGTATTGGTTAAGGGTATGAACAACCGGCTTCCGCGCTCGGCTTTCCCTCTGACATCAATAAAAATATCGTTTTCCGGACCTTTTATTTTCACTTTTCCGGTAGCAATAGCAGTCCCATAATACATCTGATCAGGGGAATATGTGGTATTTAACACGGTAAACTTTTCAGCATCAATGGAAAGGTCTACTTGTATATCTTTAAAATTCTGATGGGTGATCTTTCCGTCCAGCACGGCCTGATTTCCTCTGGTAGCGGTAGAGTTATTATCATTAACGCTTACTTCATCAAAAATAATTTCATTATTGGTAAGGCGCACCGTATCTGCCATAGAATAGGTAGTATTCAGGTAATCGATCTTCATAACCGTTCTCATCAACCTTAGTTCTCCCAATAGTTGCGGATCATCCAACGTTCCCCGGAATTGCATTTCGCCGCTGGCCAGTCCTCTGAAATATGAAGAAAAAGATTCCAGATACCCTTCGATGGTGTGCAATTTATAATTCTCCAGGGTCAGGTTGAAGTCAAAATTTTCTTCTTCATTGAAGGGATAAAAATAGCCCTGCATTTTCAGGGGATAGGTAACGCCGACATTTCCCTTATAGCTGATTTCCATTTTCGCAAAGAGTGCCTGTAGACTATCCACCCATCCTGATTGGATAACAGCATTCCCCAGGTGTTCCTGGTTGAAGCCCACAGAGTCGATAGTCAGGTTACTGGAAAAGACCGGATTATCCGAATAAAAATGTTGCACACTGACTTCTCCGGAAATATACCCGTCAAGATCAAATTTTTTAGATTTTGTAAAAGGGTCGATATTAGAGATGTTAAGCTGATCAAAAAGTACCGTCATTTGTTTGGCTGAATCAGCAGACAGGGCCCCGTCGATCACGATAGATTGATGATCGGTAGACAATCGGAAATGGTCTGCAGCTATCCATAAAGAATCTATTTCCATAACGCTGTTCCCGCTAAGCTGCCAGAGGGTGTCATTAATGATAAAGTCCGATTCATAAAAATGCAGCTTATGCCTTGGTGAATCTCCCGGGGCATAGAACCCGGTAATTTCCCCTTTATTAATATCCAGTTCGGAATAGTCATCCCATCGTATCCCGAAATCTACAGAATCCTGTTTTGCCCCGGCCGTAAAACTGACCCGGTCAAGGCCTATCGTATCATTCATCTGAATACGGTCTGCATATAAATACAGGCCCAATGAATAATTATCCGGGTCTTTCAATGAAAAATCACGTATTTTCATGCCTGCGGTCTTAATATAATCCGAAGCTCCCTCAAGGCTAACCTCCTGCTTAACCACATTAATACTCCCTTTAATAAACGTTCCTTCAGCCAGTTGCAAGCCGGGGAAAAAGACATTACTCAGTTCATCCGTATTTTTTAATTTCAGGTTAAAGTTTATAGAATCCGGTCGTTCCCTGTGCTTTTCCGGTTTTTGTTCCTTAACTTTCTCCGGCGGCATCAAGGATGGTAGCTCCCCACGGAATACATACTGCAAATCTTGTGGCAAGTCGCGGAAATTAAACCTGCCATCCAGGGAGGCTTCAAAATAATCAGACTCCATGATAAGCTCATGCTTTCCTTCACCGTTTCCATCCATATCTAAAAACAGTGACTGCATGGAGATATCATGTTCCTGAGTTTTCCAACGCGTATTATCGACCCCAATCCATCCGGAAAGGTTGTCCATATTTTCGCCGCTCATGTGGAGCATTATAGAGGTCGACACAATAGGGTGCTGTTCAAAATCTTCATCAAGAAGATTCATCGCTTTCAAGTCTGCGTGAGGAATAGTGAGCGAGGCCACATATTGCGGCACGGAATCCGAAAAATCCGCACTGCCGTTAGCCATAAACTTAAACACCTCGGTTTGCATATTTACCATCCCGTCAAATTCGAGCTCGCCATAGGATCCGCGGATATCAATATTATTGTATCGTCGCTTGTCAATCCAAAGGGAATCGATAGAAGCCTCCAGTGTTGCATCAGCATATTTATCCAGCCCCACACCATTCACAATAGCGCTAAACCCCACGTATCCAAAAGCCTCATCTGCCATCACTACAGCCAGGTCAAAGCCGCGCGCTTCTACTTTCCCTTCATATCCATATTTTTCAGAGACCGGATATTTCACCACTTCCAGGTCTGTAACGATATCTCCGGCTGCAGTAGCAAACACTGCATCAGCTGTGAAATCGTCCGCCATTCCTTTAAACTGACCGGTGACATTAATATTCCCCAGGTTCAATAACTGCCCGGGCAGGGAAAATGAGTCTCCGGCAATTTTTTTGATCAGCTGTTCCGATTGACGGGTATTTACAAACAAATTATTGATATTCACATTTATCAGGGCAGAATCCGGATCAGCCGGCCCCTGAACACTGCCTTCTCCCCGGAAATCGACATAAGGCATGGCTGAAAGCCTGAAATCCTCCACGAGAAGGTTATTTAGTTCACCCCCTATGTTTCCGCTAATAAACACCGTATCGTCAAAGTATTTAAGCGGTTCGAACAAGGCAGAAAACTCGCCGGGAATAATAGCTGTATGCTGAAAAACAGCAGATAATCCTATATGATTTTCATATGGCGTATTCAGTGCAGCCAGGGAATCAAAGCTTAATTCCAAAGACATATTCACCTCAGATCCCGGCGTACGTATGTTTATATTGTCCAGCCCAATATGTTTATCTGATAAGCCGGCATATACAGAAAGGTTTTCCAGATCAAACAGTTCAGAGTTCTTAAAACTCAGATTCTTTAAGTGCACGGCGGTGCTATCCTCATTCATAAAGAAGCCTGAAGCCTCAAGTGTCAAATCCGTAAAACTATAATCCACAGGCATGGTATCCACAGACCAATCCTGATAATGCAATTTCATCTGTTGAATCGCGATATGGTTACAGTACACCTCAAGCGAAGTTTCGGGCGGTGATTTACCGGATTCGAAATAATCAATCAAAAAATCAATATTTGTATTCATGGAGTCCTGCCGGCTAAAGAATATCTCACTACCGGAGAGTTTTATATGCCCCAGATTGATCGTATTCTTTTTTCGATGATACTGATTTAGCTTAAGACTGAATTCTTCAAAAGAAGCCACCTTCTCTCCTTTAGGATCATCAATATTAAATCCGGATACCACCAGGCTTCCGGTAAATGTTACCCTGAACTTATCAATGGAGACTTCGGCATTCAATTCATCAGACAACCAGCTCGTTGCTTTTTGCACGATCATATCCTGCACAGGGCCAATGCGGAGAACACCAACAAGCAATACAGGCAACAAGATAATTGCCAGCATTACAAAAAGCAATATTTTATAAACTTTTTTGATGAACAAGCAGTTTTTTATTATACAAGCTTTACTTTTGCAAACGATTTAGCAGCCTAAATGTTTTCTGTGCAAAGATATATAATGGAATCGAATAAAGACACATACATTTTAGCGATTGAAACTTCCTGTGATGACACTTCCGGGGCAGTACTTTGTAACGACAAAATCCTTGCCAATGTTATTGCCAACCAGGATATCCACCGCTCCTATGGGGGGGTGGTTCCCGAATTAGCCTCCCGTGCTCATCAGCAGCATATAATTCCGGTTGTGGATACAGCCATTACGCAAGCGGGAATTGATAAGCATGGGCTCAGCGCGGTTGCTTTTACCCGTGGTCCGGGCTTGCTGGGTTCTTTGCTTGTGGGGGTTAGTTTTGCCAAGGCTTTTGCCATGGCTTTAGATATCCCCTTTATTGAAGTGGATCATTTAGAAGCTCATATTTTGGCACACTTTATAGACACCGGCACCCCTGCTCCGGCTTTTCCCTTTCTTTGTCTTACGATTTCCGGAGGGCATAGCCAGATCGTAAAAGTGAACGCCCCCCGCCGGATGGAAATTATTGGTCGTACCATAGACGATGCTGCGGGAGAAACCTTCGACAAAGCCGCCAAAATAATGGGATTGCCGTATCCGGGTGGCCCCGAGATAGACAAGCTGGCCAAACAAGGCGATGAGAACCGATTTGAGTTTTCCAGGCCAAAGATCCCCGGACTGGATTACAGCTTTAGCGGCCTGAAAACTTCAATACTTTATTTTATACGTGACGAACTCAAAAAAGACCGCGGTTTTATAAAGAATAACAAAAAAGACCTGAGTGCTTCCATACAGCGAGCGATCACAGAGATCTTATTAAGTAAGCTCAAACGCGCCTCCCGGGAAACCGGCATTCGTGAAATTGCCATAGCAGGAGGCGTCTCGGCAAATTCAGGGGTGCGGCAAGCCCTGAAAAAAACCGGCAATGCACAGGGGTGGAATGTCTATATACC
>JAWOBQ010000180.1:0-7235 GCA_046484255.1 Bacteroidales bacterium
CCTTTTTCCCAAAAGGCTTATTTTTAAATCCCTATATGAATTATTTGTTCCTGTTTTAAATATGAGCCCGATCTAAAAAGCATTTGCCCATCCTGTCCGGTATCTGCATAGTTGCTCAACGTTAGCGGCTTTTTACCCCGAGCCCTAAAGGGGAAACCGATGAAAATCAACTGCCCTTTAGGAATGGGGTAAAGCTGACCTTTAGCGGCTGTGATAAACTTCGTATTTTTTGATCAGTCTCAGATATGGATTGGAAAAGATCCCCTTATAAGTTTCCCACAAAGAGCGCAAAGGTGCTGTATCCCTTTTCTTTGCGATCTCTGCATGATGAATTTTCCGGGCTCTGCATGAAACAATATCCGGAAAACTTTGTATTATCCCTATACAAAACAAACAGAAATGGCACAATAGAGCGCTAAAAAAACGAAAGCAGATTTAATAAAAGATACCTATATTCGTTTACCTATTAAAATAACACTTATGAAGCATATTTTTCTGTTTACTGTTTTAATGTTAATGTTTTGCTTTCGTTTTAATGGACAGGTAGATGAACCCAGGCAAAAGGAGCAGGATAACAAAGTCAGCCATCCTTACATAGTGGGAGGCAGTATAGGATTACAGTTCGGCACTATTACCTATGTAGACATTAATCCGAAGATAGGCTACCGGTTTACAGAATCGTTCACTACCGGGATGGGAGGAATTTATAAATATTTCAGGGACAGGAGATATGATCCGAGTTACTCCACCAATGTTTATGGAGGCCGTATTTTTGCTCAGCATGATGTTTACAAGCCCGTTTATGCCTATGGTGAATTGGAATATTTACTATATGAAGGCTATGTTCACAAAGGAGGGAGCCGCACATTAGAAAACATACAATCTACAAATTTACTAATCGGTGGCGGTTTTAAGCAGTGGTTAGGGAAGCGGTCTTACGCCTATATTATGTTATTGTATAATATCAATGAAACCATCCACACCCCCTATGAGAACCCGGTTTTCCGGACGGGCTTCATTTTACGGTTATAGGTGATTTTCTCCGGAAATAAATAACCCTGAGTCCGGTCTAAAAACACTAAATGTATCACAGCCGCTAAAAATCAGCTTTACCCAATCCCTAAAGGGAGGCTGATTTTCAGTGGCTTCACCCTTTAGGGTTCGGGCTAAAAAGCTGCTGAAAATCAAATGTGACCTTTTTAGACCGGACTCAACCCTCATTTTAAGGGCTGATGATAACCCAAAGGATAGCGCACATGAAAGGATCCCCATCTGATTCAGCATAGTGATAAATCGAAATTTTCCGGGATGTTCAGTCCGGGCGTGCTGCATGAAACAGAACGATAAATTTCCCAGATCTGTCTTTATACTTTACCGTATGGACTTCGTTTCAGGAAGAAACTAAGGGGATAAGCATTAAAACTCATAATTCAGCCCCAGTTCCACTACCTGTTTTAACTGTGTTCGAGGTCCATGTCCGTCAACCTCACCGTCTCCGTCTCTATCCACTTCGATCATGATATCATCATCATAAATAGCATCTGTTTTCAAACTGATCCCCAGGAATTTATTCACTTTCATATCCAGTTTCATCTCCCAGTTAACATTCAGGTTCTGAGGCTTTTCAAAATAATTTGAAAAGAGTTCCAGTGTAGTGCCCAGCACCACATTCTCCCAGACTTCTTTTTGATACATTAATTTAACAGAGCCTCCAAATTCATACCGTACTTTCTCCCCTTCCCGGATGATATTTCCGCCAGTATCTTTTTTGGCCGGTTCCACTCCATATCTCCCTTCATTGGACAGGTCCTCATCCATCACCATCGTAACCTTCCCGGTTAGGGGAGAAACAGAAACAGAAAAGTTATCCCCGGGATTATAATCCATTCCAATGGAAAGCAGGATATATCCCGGTGCCAGGAAATCAGAAACAACTACCGAATCATTGGGATAATTATACCCCCTTGTAAATTGCGTTTTAAAGGAAAGCATAGTACTATAAAACCAGTTTTCATTATTCATAAAGGCTTGCCTACCATACTTGGAAACGAGCTCCACTTCATCATTGGTTTTTTTGATGCCTTCTTCTCCCTGTCTCATGAGCCCATATCCAAATTCCATGCTGTTATCCCACATAAGGTTATCCTTTCGATAATTGGCAAAGAGGTTTCCCCTGACCGTTCCTGATATGGTGTTTTGTCCACCGGATGCCCAATTGACCAGGGCTACCTGGCTAAAGTTGAACGAACCCTTTCCGCCGGCTTCCCAGGGTTCTGCAACGCTGTCTTCCGGAACTTCTTCCTGCGCCCGACCGATTAGAGACAGGCATAAAGCAGTTATCATCAGTGTGATCTTCAATATTCGCATTTTCATATTTTTTTTCATTCTGATAAAAGTGCACATCTCTTTGTGGAAATGGGATTGTAATCCCTTCTTTATCAAATGCTTTTTTGGCTTTTTCCCTGATCTCCCAGTGGAAGTCCCAAAAATCTTCCGTTTTAAGCCATATTCTGAGCAACAGATCCACCGAACTGTCATTGAGCGTTTGCACCGCGATCATAGGCTCAGCGGGTTCTTTCAGTATGCGCGGGTCGTTATAGACGATCTGCTCAAGAGCCTTTCTGGCCTTGTCAATATCATCGCCATCGCTGAACCCCAGCGTTACATCCATAATGCAAAGATATCTAATGGTTAATGTCTTATCAATAAAACCTGTGTTCCTTTTGGCGAAACAATTTGCAACTTTTTCCTGCCTGTTTCTAACCTACCCGAATTCAGTGGATTGAGTTGATTACTTAATTACCCAATTCCTTAATTCTGGCAGAACGATTACCAATTCCCCCGGTCTGAAACCAGCGTATCCGGGTTAGGATTTGGAACCTGATACTACAAAAACCGGAGATAACCCCCGACGTATAGCTCTGGGTTTATCTCCGGCAAAAATAATTATAATTTTGTATTTATGAGTTTTTAAAGATCAACTCTCCTTCGTGTACATCTATGATAACCGGTTTTTCTTTATCGACTTTACCGGCCAGGATCATCCGGGAAAGTTCATTTAACATATTTCGCTGGATCACTCTTTTCACAGGGCGCGCCCCATACTGCGGGTCATATCCTCTTTCGCCCAGGAGTTGAACAGCTTCATCCGTAAGTTCAATAGCGATATTATTGCCTTTCAGCATATCTTTGACGACGCCGATCTGCAAGCGGACGATCTGGTTAATTTCCTCTTTGGTAAGGGGAGTGAACATGATAATATCATCCACGCGGTTAAGGAACTCCGGTTTTATGGATTTTCTCAGTTGCTCAAAGACCTGCGCGCGGGTATCGCCGATTATTTGCTCGCGATTGTCATCATTGAGTTCCCTGAAGTTTTCCATAATAAGGTGAGAGCCGATATTTGAAGTCATAATGACGATGGTATTTTTAAAATCGGCGGTACGTCCTTTATTATCCGTAAGCCGTCCGTCTTCCAGCACCTGTAGCAGTATATTAAAGGTATCGGGATGGGCTTTTTCAATTTCATCCAGCAGGATAACGGAATATGGTTTACGTCTGACGTCTTCTGTAAGCTGTCCGGATTCTTCATATCCCACATATCCGGGTGGAGCCCCGATAAGTCTTGATACGGCATGTCTTTCCTGATATTCGGACATATCAATACGAACCATATTATTTTCATCATCAAAGAGGAATTCTGCCAGCGCTCTTCCCAGCTCGGTTTTTCCTACTCCGGTAGTACCCAAAAAGATAAAAGAACCAATCGGTTTGCGCTGGTCCTGCAACCCGGCTCGGCTGCGGCGTATGGCATCCGATACCGCCCTTATCGCTTCATCCTGTCCTACTACCCGCTTATGCAGCTCATCTTCCAGTTTCAAAAGCTTTTGCTTTTCACTCTGCATCATCTTGCTTACCGGGATCCCCGTCCATCGTGAGACCACATCAGCTACTTCATCAGCGCTCACCTCCTCGTTGATCAGGCCTCCTGCAGCTTGTTTTTCCTGCAATTCTTTTTGCATTTCCTGCAAGATGTGTTCATTTTCTTTGATCTTACCATAGCGCAATTCCGCCACCCGACCGTAATCGCCCTGCCGTTCGGCCTGCTCTGCTTCATGGTTTAGTTGCTGTATCTCTTTTTTCTTCTGCTGTACCTGGTCGATCAGATCTTTTTCGGCTTGCCATTTGGTCTTTATCTCATTTTTCTTTTCATTGAGATTGGCCAGTTCTTCTTCCGCTTCCTGGAGTTTTTCCTTATTCTTTTCCCGCTTAAAGGCTTCTTTAGCAATCTCCAGTTGCCTGATCTCGCGTTCCACCTCGTCCAGTTCTTCCGGGATGGAGTTGATCTCCAGCCTCAACCGGGAGGCTGCTTCATCGATCAGGTCAATCGCCTTATCGGGCAGTTGCCGCTCGCTAATATATCGATTGGAAAGCTGTACAGCGGCAATTACCGCATCATCCAGTATACGCACCTGGTGATGCGATTCATACCGGTCTTTCAGTCCGCGCAGGATCGCAATGGCATCTTCCTCATTGGGTTCCTCCACGTTCACCATCTGAAAGCGGCGCTCCAGGGCTTTATCTTCTTCAAAGTACTTCTGATATTCTTTCAGCGTTGTGGCTCCTACTGCCCTGAGCTCTCCTCTCGATAGCGCAGGTTTCAGAATGTTAGCCGCATCCATGGCGCCCTGCCCGCTGGCTCCGGCACCTACCAGGGTATGGATCTCGTCGATAAACAAGATCACCTCTCCTTCCGATGCGATCACTTCTTTGACCACACTCTTCAAACGCTCCTCAAACTCACCCTTATACTTGGCCCCCGCGATCAGAGCTCCCATATCCAGGGAATAGATCACCCGGTTTTTCAGTGTTTCCGGCACATCGCCGTCGATGATCCGGTGCGCAATGCCTTCCGCTATCGCCGTCTTGCCGACTCCAGCCTCCCCTACCAGCACAGGATTGTTCTTGGTACGCCGCGAGAGGATCTGCAATACGCGACGTATCTCGTCGTCTCTGCCAATCACGGGATCCAGCTTGTTGTTGCGGGCCATCTCGTTGAGGTTGTTGGCATAACGATCCAACGAACGGTAGGTGTCTTCCGCCGACTGGCTCTGTACATCAGAGCCCTTGCGCATCTCCTGAATAGCCGCCTCCAACTCCTTCCGGTTCATCCCGCTATCCTTTAACAAACGAGCCGTGTCATCATTGCCCTCTAACATAGCCAGCAACAAATGCTCCAGAGCAATGTACTCATCCTTGCTTTTGCTGACCAACTGCTGTGCCTTCTGCAATGTCTGGTTAAGACCGCGGGAAATATGCTGCTCCCCACCGCTAACCTTTGGCAAAGACTCGATGATCTTATCCACCGCCTGGCGAACATTCTCATCGTTTACACTTAACTTTTTAAATAAATACGAAACCATGCTTTGATCTTCCGAAAACATGGCTTTTAACAAATGTGCATTCTCAATAGTCTGTTGCTCATTTGCCGCAGCAATCTCCCCTGCCTTGTTCAGGGCCTGCTGCGATTTTATCGTTAGTTTATTAATATCCATTTTTCGTTCTCCTTTTTACGCTTGTAATAGCAAAGAATCTGCCATTACCTCTTATAGCCTGAAGGCCTGCCGTTTTGGCGCTTTTATGGATTGACCCGGTGCCTTTTTGACAGCAGCAAGGTGAAATTTTACACATTAGGAGTTAGCTATAGATTGGGGCAATTAGGGTAATTAGAAATTTTTAAAAAACTGTATAAACGAATACTAATTTCAGACTTCTTAACCGTTTTATTCATGAGTCCGGTCTAAAAAGGGTACATTTGATTTTCAGCGGCTTTTTGCCCCGAACCCTAAAGGGTAAAGCCGCTAGAAATCAGCCTCCCGTTAGGGTTGGGGTAAAGCTGATTTTCAGCGGCTGTGATAAATTTAGTGTTTTTAGACCGGACTCATTCATTAATAATGTGTAATTTTACATTTACCTTTTTTTAAGAGAAACCTGTATATTTGTTGTTTGCGGGTTTTTACAGGCTTATTCATTCATTAAAAGATCACCATTATGAATTATTATTTACTTTTTTTCACCATTTTGCTTTTCGGCTTACTGGGTGGTGTGGTGAATGCCCTTCGCAAGGACAAGGCCAGCGGAGAGTATTGGAAATCATTAGTTAAAGGTGTTGTTGCGGCTTTTTTAGTACCGGTATTTCTAGAGATCATCAAGAGCGATTTGGGTCGTCAGTTAGCTGAGGACCTTTATGATTACCTTGTTTTCGGGGGTTTATGTTTGGTAGTGGCTGTTTTTTCAGACAGTTTTATAGACCGTTTGGGGGAGCGTGTTATGGAGAAGGCCAATCGTGCGGAGAAGCGTTCAGCGGAGACAGATCAAAAGCTAAACACATTTTTGGAGCAATTGTCGGAGCCGGATGAAGGTCTGGACGATCCGGAACAACAGATCTCCGCCATCGAACATCTTTTTTCGGAAAAACCCCGGGAACAGATCGCCGAAGTAGTGCGTTCGTTTCAGAAGAAGGATTATAAGTTCCGGACAGCAGAGGGTATCGCCAAAGAGACACAACTCAGCCTTCAACAGGTAGAGCATATATTAGAAGAATTGGCCGGCAAGAACATTGCCCTGAAAATCCCTACCAATAACCGGAATTTATGGTCGCTGAAAGGACAGAATAAGGCTGATCGTGGCAATTAGGGGGGCTGCTCCTACATTTGATCCACGCCCTGAAGGGCGTAGCAATTAGGGCGTGGCAATTGGGGCACCTTCTCCTACTGATTGGATTTACGCCCTGAAGGGCGTCATTGAAGAGCTGTCCTTTAATTGCGCTGTCCTTTAATTACTCTGTCCTTTAATTGCGCTGTCCCTTAATTGCTCTGTCCTTTAGGGCAGAGATCATGATTTCATTAGTGTGAAAAAATCCCAGGGCTTTAGCCCTTTTAATCTCTGTTCGCATTTTTTTCTTTTATAGCTTCTATAGCTACTTTTGCCTTAATTCCGGGGTAAATTTTGTTTGTGTTGCTTCTTTTATAATTTACCACTTTTGAGATTTGAAAATCTTAATTATTTTTCAACTTAACAAATGGTCTAAATAACGGGGAGTATTATATTCTCCCCTGTCACATTCAGCCGGTCTTGACCGAGTCTCCCGGCTCTACTTCTCAGTGGGCGGCGAGACCGATATCCAGAATGACCGCGCCATTTGCCTTGACTTTAATGGGCTCCACAGACTTTAC
>JAWOBQ010000192.1:0-14803 GCA_046484255.1 Bacteroidales bacterium
TGACGCCGGGCCCGTACACCTTCATCCTGCCGGCAACGCGGGAGGTGCCCCGGCGCCTGCAGCACCCGAAGCGGCGTACGGTCGGCACTCTACTTCCCCCCCGAAATCGCTGTGGCCGGGCGTATCAATGATGTTAATCTTCGTATCTTTATATTTTACCGATACATTTTTGGAAAGAATCGTAATTCCCCGCTCACGTTCAAGATCATTGGAATCCAGGATCAACTCCTGAACCGATTCGTTATCGCGAAAAAGTTTTGCCTGATGTAAAATCCGGTCTACAAGCGTTGTCTTTCCATGATCTACGTGCGCTATAATCGCTATATTTCTAATGTTTTTCATTCGTTCTGAGAATCTTAAAATGAGCCGCGAAATTACCTTTTATTTCTGTAATAATCCGAAACCCTGAACGCGAATATCAGTTAATTCGAGTATTTTATAACTACCTCTATTTATGGTATTTAAAAGCATGCCCTTACATATGAATAGTTTTTTCTGCGCAGCAACTTTCAAAACTGTTATCAAGATGAACATTCAGGGATAAATATTGTTGAGTCCAGTATAAAAAGGGCACATTTGATTTTCAGCGGTTTGCTCCGAACTCTAAAGGGTGAAGCCGCTGAAAATCAGCCTCCCTTTAGGGTTGGGATAAAGCTGATTTTTAGTGGCTGTGGTAAATTTAGTGTTTTTAGACCGGACTCATTGTTTGATCTTGAAAAGTCCGGTTTGAAACAGTTATTTTTTTAGTATAAACTCTCAAAAGATCATCTTATGAGCATCCGGGTAGCTTTAATTTATGGTTCCGTACGTATTGCCCGGCAAGGGATCCGGGCCGCAAAATATTTACAGGGCAAATTGCAGGAACGTTCCATTAAAGCAGATCTCATTGATCCGTTGGAATATCCGTTACCTCTGCTTGACAAAATGTATAAAGAGTTTGAACCGGAAAAAGCTCCGGAGGCTATGAAAAAGTTATCGGAAATATTTGACCGGGCCGACGGGTTTTTAATTGTTAGCGGCGAATATAATCATAGCATTCCGCCGGCCTTAAAAAATATTCTTGACCACTTTCAAAGCGAATACATGTTCAAGCCCAGTGCGATTGCAGCTTATTCAGCCGGGATTTTCGGAGGGATGCGGGTCGCGATGCACCTGAGAGCTTTGGTCGGGGAGCTGGGAATGCCTGCCATATCATCCATATTGCCTATCCCCCAAATATCGTCTTCCATAGATAAAAAAGGCATCCCACAGAATAAACACATCGACCCTTCCACAGATCGTTTTCTGGATGAATTTGAATGGTATCTTCAGGCATTTAAGACGCAACGGGCTAAAGGAACACCATTTTAAGCACCACAATACCGGCTTTTTCATGCAATTAAGATCCATTTCCTTGTTCTCCTGTTCCCTTTTGCGGCTTTTCTTTTAATTTCCCCAGGCACTGCAGAAAGAAACTCCGCCAGTACCGATACTCTTTTTGAATGGCGAAATTTATCCTGTAAAGGGAAACAGAGTCCGGAAAAAATACAAAAATTTTACATCTGCTAAAAATCAGCTTTCCCTCATCCCTGATCCCGGTTCGCAGAACATTTTCCATGGATGTTATACAGCCATTTCACTCCGGAAGCCAGCAAAAACATCACAACCAAAACAAATACGATAGTCGCCCCTGAGGGAATATCCAACAGCCAGGCTGCAGCAAGGCCGGCAAAAGTTCCCACAAGCCCTGTAAGTACAGAAAAGATCAATATTTTACGGTATATATTTGTAAACAGGCTGACAATACACTGCGGAACAGTTAATAAGGATAAAACCAAAATAATCCCCACAACCCGGATATTAAAAACAATAGCCAGGGCTACCATGCTTATCATCAGATACTTCAAGGCTTGTACCGGGAGGTTACGAGTCCGGGCAAAATCTTCGTCAAAGGAAACATATAAAATGGCTTTATACATTGTACTAAAAACCAGAACACTCAACAGCGATAATCCCCCCAAAAACCAAATATCCAGTGCAGAGACCGTGAGAATACTTCCAAAGAGATAGGACATCATATTTGGAGCATAGCCGGGTGTGATATAAATAAAAATGATACCTAAAGCCATGCCCAGAGACCACAGCATAGCTATGATCGAATCCTGCCGCAACAAACGGCGACTGGAAAATTTCTCAATTCCCAAAGCTGCTACAACACTAAAAATCGCAGCGCCGATGATGGGATTTATGCCTATAAAATGGCCCATCCCGATCCCCCCAAAAGAAGCATGTGTCAGGCCGCCGGAAACAAAAACCATCCGCCGGCTGACAATGTATGTCCCGGTCAAGCCACAACTTATGGCCGCAAAAATGGCCGCCAGTATTGAATTCGTTAGATATCCAAATTCCAGTAGATCATTCATGGGTATGCTTTTTTAATACCGTATGCGGTATATTTCCGTGTGTTAACAGTTGAATAGGGCAATTATAAACTGATAATTGCTCTTGCGAAATCGTATTCGAAGCATGATAATGCACACGTTTGTTCACACACACTATAGATTTAATATAAGCAGAAATAATACCCAGATCATGAGAAACCAAAACAATGGCCATTTTTTTGTTCAGATAATGCAGCATCTCATACAACTCCGCCTCAAATTTATTATCGACATAAGTATTCGGCTCATCCAGAAACAAAATTTTAGGCCCGGACACTATAGATCTGGCCAGGAAAACCCGCTGTTTCTGGCCACCGGACAGATCCCCTATGCTCTTGTTTTTTAGATGGGAGATCCCCAGATCCTGCATTACCTCCAGTGTTCTGGTATTCTCTTGCTGACGAAAACGGGAAAACATCATTTTAGAAGTTGCCAATCCGGAACGTACCACCTCAAACACAGAAATAGGAAACCTGTCATCAAACTGGTTGATCTGAGGCAAATAACCCAGTTGCCCCATAAGCTTTTGTCCACCACCATCGAGATAATACTTTACAGCCCCCTTCCACGGCTTTTTTAACCCCAGCATCACCTTAAGCAGAGTCGTTTTTCCTCCTCCATTTGGCCCGATAATACCGATAAAATCATGCTCATAAACAGAAAAATCAGCATGCTCTATAGCTATCTCGTTTTCATAACCTGTCGTGACATCCTTTAATTCTAACAGCTTTTGCATTTTTCCACCTATTATTCTTTATCCGTTAAACTTTCTATGATTTGATCGATCATCACCGGCCAGTTTTCTTCCAGGGGATTAATAACATTAACCTTCACCCCCAGCTCTTTAGCGATCGTCTTCGCATTTCGCATATCAAAATGCTTTTGTGCAAGTACACTGGATACATCATGCTTCCGTGCTTTTTCGATGATCTTATGCATTTGCCGGGAAGATGGTTCTTTCCCCTGGTTTTCTATAACCATTTGGTTTAACCCATAATCGCGCGCCAGATACCCTAAAGCCGGATGAAAGATCACAAAGCTTTTGTTTTCCATTTGGGCAACCTCAGCACGTACAAATTGGTCTTTCTTTTCCACCTGCAGCTTTAGCTTTTGATAATTCTTCTCAATTTCAGCCTCCTGTCCGGGATATAAATCAACCAATGCCCTTTCAATATTTTTGATCATTGGCAAAACAGTAGAAGGAGAAACCCAAATATGAGGATCGGCCAACTCAGCATCTTCTCCCTGGCAATGATGGTCTTCATCACTTTCATGTTTGTGATCATCCTGCTCCAATAATTCGATATTCCGGGCTAAATAATAAAGCTTCATCGCTTTGTTATTTGCCTGAAACCTTGACATCCAGGCTTGTTCAAAAGACAAAGGCTCAATTCTCAAATAGGCATCCGATTTTTTTAACTTTTGTACTTTTCGCGGAGAAGGCTCATAGGTAGCAGGACTGGCTCCTGCCGGAACCATTACATTGACTTCCACAAATTCGCCGGCCATTTCTTCTATAAAATATTTAAGAGGTAATACCGAAACATTCACGATCTTCTTTTGATCAGCGACCGCTGCTTCTTTATTATCATTCTTACATGCTACCAACAGCAGTATAGCGAATATTAAGATCCGATTAAATTTCTTTGGCATCTTCATATCCCTCATAATTAATCTTTTCAGCTTTCCTAACGGGCTTAACTTTCATCTTTTTCACAAGCAAAACAGGCACTGGATCCCAACCATATGTCCCCCAGGGATGACAACGTAATATACGATTTATCGCAATCTTCCCACCGGTAACGGGCCCGAACTTTCGCACAGCCTCTTTGCTATATTCCGAGCAAGTGGGCACATGCCGGCAGGAGGCCGGTGTTAAAGGTGAGATCACATATTGATAAAATTTCACCGGTAGTAATACAAGCTCTAAACCTATGCTCTTGTGTTTTACCATATTTTTTTCTCCCTGTATATCTGTCTCGTTTGTTGCTTTGTATTCAAATTCATGCAACGGTATCCCTTATCTGTTTCCTGTAGCGCCCCCTTACGGAATGATAATTTCAGTTGCCGGACTCTTCGCTTTCATCTCCATAACCTGCGCTTCATAACCCGTCATATTATTATGATCCCTCCATGCCAAAGCTTTTAACAGACAAGGGGATGTTCAAAGCAGAAGGTTTATCCCGGTAGAACGGGTTAACTATAACCTGGCTAATGAAAATTTTGAACACATGAACCCCTGATTTATCGCTGTTCATATCAGCCCGGCCTTCATTATAAGGAATTTGAATACCCTCCTTCCCGATCCTGCAATTTATTGCTTTGCCTGAAAATATCATTCTTAATTTTGTTTTTTTATCAACTGTTCAATCTTTTTGGAATTGTTTTTCTGATCCGGCATCCCCTTCGCCACACGCTTTACAATACCCATAAATGATATAATTCATCCCTTCTGAAACAAAACCTTCCGGCAATTCCGGCTTATAAATAGCCTGATCATGAAGACAAAACAAACCTCCACACTGCTTACATTCAAAATGCGGATGGCTAACATTAAATTCAGAAAACCGGGGTAAATTTCATAACGGCTTTCGCGTTACAGCAATCCCAGTTCCAGCTTAGCCTCATCGCTGATCATGTCTTTATCCCAGGGAGGATCAAAAGTTACCGTAACCTGAGTTTTCTTAATGCCCCGGACAGCGTTTACTTTATCTTCCACTTCCACGGGCAGGCTTTCCGCCACGGGGCAGTTAGGCGAGGTAAGCGTCATCGTAATATAAGCGGTATTATCCTCCTCTATTTTAATATCATAAATTAACCCCAGATCATATATATTTACCGGGATATCGGGGTCAAAGACCCTTTTAATTGCCTCCAGCACTCTGGATTCCAAAGCCGCATTATTTTCCTGTGTCATAAGAACACTCTTACTGATTATGAATAAATAACAAACGGCAGCATCTATTTGTTTTTATTCATTTTTGTCTTGAAAGCCAGGGCATAAAGCTTAATCTGTTTTAACATAGAGAGCAATCCGTTGGAGCGGGTGGGAGAAAGATGTTCTTTAAGCCCGATCTCATCCAGAAAAGTAGCTTCATCAGCATAGATATCGTCGGGGGCTTCTCCGGAATATACGCGTAACAGCAGGCTTACAATTCCTTTGGTGATCACGGCATCACTGTCTCCACGGAGCATCATTTTTCCGTCTTCCATCCAGGCATACACCCATACCTGCGACTGGCATCCACTGATCAGATATTTTTCCGTTTTGTACTTCCCGTCTAAAGGTTCCAAAGATTTTCCCATCTCAATCAGATAGTTATATTTATCCATCCAATCGTCAAACATGGAAAACTCTTCGACGATCTCTTCTTGTTTGGCCTGTATACTCATTTGCACTGTTTTTTAAATCATCCCAAAACACAAAAGTAAAAAAATAATGAGTCCGGTCTAAAAATATAAAAATCAAAAAAATTCAAACATCCCCCCTTGTTCAGGTCATTAAAATTTTGAAAATTGTAATTTATTGATCAGCCATAATCCGTAATTCATAATTCCATCATAGAGTCCGGTCTAAAAAGCACACATTTGATTTTCACCGGCTTTTTACCCCGAACCCTAAAGGGTGAAGTCGCTGAAAATCAGCTTCCCTTTAGGGATGGGGTAAAGCTGATCTTTAGCGGCTGTGATACATTTAGTGTTTTTAGACCAGACTCATCATAGCATTTCATAAAGATACGGCAGTTACGACAGCCTTTACGCCAACATTTTTTTAGCCTGTTCAATAGCATTCGTAAGCGCATCAATTTCGCGCATATTGTTATAAACGGCAAAGGAAGCGCGCACGGTTCCGGATATTTCGAAAAAGTTCATCAACGGTTGCGTACAATGATGCCCTGTTCTGACAGCTATCCCCAGTTTATCAATGATCGTTCCGGCATCAAAGGGATGGATGCCATCCAGCAAAAAGGAGACCACGGGCGCTTTATGCTGAGCCTGACCATAGATAGTCAGTCCTTCTATTCCCCTGAGTTTTTCCGTAGCATAGGCAAGCAGTTCATTTTCCATCTTCCTGATATTGGCTTTCCCTATGGAGTCCATAAATTCCAGGGCTTTATGCATTCCTATTGCCCCGGCCACATTGGGTGTTCCGGCTTCAAACTTATAAGGCAGTTCGTTATAGGTTGTTTTTTCAAAAGTAACCTGTTTGATCATCTCACCTCCGCCCTGCCAGGGGGGTATTTCTTCCAGCCATTTTTCTTTTCCGTATACAGCTCCTATGCCCATAGGGCCATACATTTTATGAGCGGAAAAACAATAAAAGTCGGCATCCAGTTCCTGTACATCCACATCCATATGTGGCACTGCCTGGGCCCCGTCTATCAGCACGGGAATATTTTTTGCATGAGCCTTTTCAATGATCTCTTTGACCGGATTAACAGTTCCCAGCGTATTGGAAACATGGTTAACAGCTATTATACGGGTTTTGGCCGTTACCATTTCATCCAGCTTATCCAAGATCAGTTCCCCCTTGCGATTGGCAGGCAAGACCTTTACTTTTGCTTGTTTTCGTTCAGCCAGCATTTGCCAGGGCACAATATTGGAATGGTGCTCCAATGCGCTAATCAAGATCTCATCCCCCTGCCCTATGTATTTATCCCCAAATGAATTCGCTACCAAATTAATGGATTCGGTAGTGCCCCGGGTGAAAATGATCTCATGATCATGGGCTGCATTCAGGTGATCCTGCACCGCTTTCCGGGCATTTTCAAAAGCGGCGGTAGCTCGTTGGGAAAGCGTATGCACTCCCCGGTGAACATTGCTGTTGGTATGCTGATAATAATGGCGCATTGCCGCTGTCACCATATCCGGTTTTTGCGTAGTGGCTGCATTATCCAGATAGATCAACGGATAATTGTTGATTTGTTGATGCAAAATGGGAAATTGATCCCGGATATTTTTGTTGTCTTTTTTATGGCTCATCGTATCGGGTTTAGCAAAAATGGCATTCAGAGCTTGTCAATATCTATTTCAAAGGATACTTTTCGTTCATCTTTACAATGCAAGACGCATTGATCGCAGATAGACAGTTCTCCTTTCAGGCGCTTAACCACCATATCATCAATACGTTCTTTCAGTGCATCAATACGGATCTGTTTCACCACTTCTCCAGCAAAGGCATACATCATCAGCATGCGGGCATTTCGTTTGCAAATCCCGCGCGAACGCAAATAAAACATAGCCTCGGGGTCCAGTTGCCCTATCGTCGCTCCATGAGAGCATTTGACATTATCGGCATAGATTTCCAGAAAGGGTTGTGTGAAAATACGGGCCGTATCTGTTAGTTGAATATTTCTATTACTCTGAAAAGCAGTTGTTTCCTGCGAATCTTTACGCACCAGGATATGCCCGTTGAAAACGGCACTGGCTTCATCATCGATAATCCCTTTAAATAGCTCATTGGAATAACAGTTTGGACTGGCATGATCCACAAAAACGCGATTATCCACATGCTGTTTCCGGTCCATCAGGTAAAGCCCGATAATATCCGAATGGCATTGCTCCCCGCCCAGGGTAACATCCGTTTCGTTGCGCAAGATACCGCCATTTAACGAGATTGTATTGGAAGATAAAACGCTGCCGGTACTCTGGTAAAAAAAAGCAGCATTTATCAGCGCCGCCTCATCATCTTTATTTTGCACTTTGTAATAATCCAAATGAGCATGCTCATCCAGAAATACTTCAGACACGGCATTGGTAAAACTTTTTTCCTGCTCAATGGAGTCGTCGCAATGGACCATAGTCAGTTTACTGTTTTTTCCCATTACCACCATATTTCGGGGGAAAACCAAAATATTATCATCGGAACGCGTTAAGTTTACCATTTGAATGGGCAGATCTACTTCCACATTATCGGGCACATAAATAAACACCCCGTCCTGGGCAAAAGCTGTATTCAATGGGATCATGCCGTGGCGATCTAATTTGGCATATTTTCCGTAATGCTTTTTTACCAGCCGGGGATACTGCTGAAAAGCTTCACGCAGGCTTCCCACAACAACACCATTCTCATGCTCGCGTATAGGCTGGTCTTTGTATGCATACCAGCCATTGAGCTGGCTTACCAAAAAGGTTTCGAAGTTATGTACCTGGCACTGAAAGATCTCTTCTATGTTGATCTTTTCCCTGTTTCGCTGCAAATCGTGTTTATAGTCAGCGTCCATGGCAGGCCGGATCTCCGTTTTTCGCCAGTCTTCCATAGGATGTGCAGGTATTCCGGCTTTTTCAAAGGCTTTAATGGCATTGCGCCTTATGGCAGCAACAAATTCAGGGTCTCCGTTATTGATAGCCTGCTCATTCTCATAAAAACGTTTCACCAGCAACTGTTCGATCTTATCCTGTATAGCTGTTTCTTTATTCATAGCATATAAGCTTTAAGCGGACTATTGCAACCAGGCATATCCCTTTTCTTCCAGTTCAACAGCCAGTTCTTTATCTCCTGATTTCACGATTTTCCCGTCGGCCAGCACATGAACCTGATCCGGAACAATATAATCCAGCAGACGTTGATAATGCGTGATCACAATCGTGGCGTTATCATCGGTCTTGAGTGTATTTACTCCATTAGCCACAATTTTCAGGGCATCGATATCCAGTCCGGAATCGGTTTCATCCAGGATAGACAAAACGGGCTCCAGTAATGCCATCTGGAAGATCTCATTTTTTTTCTTTTCGCCTCCTGAGAAGCCTTCATTCACCGATCTTCCGGCCAAAGCATCCTGCAATCCCACCAGTTTTTTCTTATTTTTCATCAGCTTAAGAAAATCCCCGGCAGATAATGGTTCCTGCCCACGATATTTTCTGATCTCATCAATGGCGGTACGCATAAAATTATTCATACTAACCCCGGGTATTTCCACAGGGTATTGAAATCCCAGAAAAATTCCTTCCCGGGCCCGGTCTTCCACGTCCATCTCCAGCAGGTTACGCCCCTGATAATAAACGCTTCCACTAACGACCTCATAGCCTTCTTTCCCGGCTATAATATTGGCCAGGGTGCTTTTCCCGGAACCATTAGGCCCCATGATAGCATGAACTTCACCGGCTTTTACCTCTAAGTTCAACCCCTGCAGGATGGTTTTTCCTTCTACTTTAACAACTAAATCTTTTATACTGAGCATGATATTCATATTTTTATTTAGCCAACGCTACCTTCTAAACTGATAGACAGCAATTTTTGAGCTTCCACGGCAAATTCCATGGGGAGCTTGTTCAACACCTCTTTGGCATAGCCATTTACGATCAGGCTAATGGCCTGCTCTTCATCCAGGCCACGTTGCTGGCAATAGAAAAGCTGGTCTGCTGAAATTTTGGATGTGGTGGCTTCGTGCTCAACCACAGCGCTATTGTTATAGGTTTCAATATACGGCCAGGTGTGAGCACCACACTTATCCCCCAGTAAAAGGGAATCACACTGGGAAAAATTCCGGGCATCCGAGGCCTTTTTGGTCATCTTTACCAAACCGCGGTATGAATTATGACTATTCCCGGCCGATATGCCCTTGGAAATAATAGTGGATTTGGTATTTTTCCCCAGATGGATCATCTTACTGCCGGTATCAGCCTGCTGAAAGTTATTGGTAACGGCTACCGAGTAAAATTCTCCAATAGAATTATCCCCCATCAACACACAGCCAGGGTACTTCCAGGTAATGCTCGAGCCGGTTTCCACTTGTGTCCATGAAATTTTAGCGTTAGCGCCTTTTGCCAGGCCTCTTTTGGTGACAAAATTATAGATGCCGCCTTTGCCTTCTTTATTTCCGGGATACCAGTTTTGAACCGTAGAATACTTCACTTCAGCCCCTTTATTGGCCACGATCTCTACTATGGCTGCATGCAATTGATTGGTATCACGCTGCGGTGCCGTACAACCTTCCAGATAACTCACATAGCTATCATCTTCAGCAACAATGAGCGTACGCTCAAACTGCCCGGTATTGGCGGCATTGATACGGAAATACGTGGAGAGCTCCACCGGGCTCTTTACGCCCCGGGGAATATAACAAAAAGAACCATCGGAAAATACCGCCGAGTTCAGAGCAGCAAAATAGTTGTCGTCGGAAGGAACTACACTGCCCAAATGCTTGCGCACCAAATCAGGGTGATTTTTTACGGCCTCACTGAAAGAACAAAAAATGATGCCCTTCTCCTCCAAAGCATCCTGAAAAGTAGTCTTTACGGAAACACTATCAAATACCGCATCCACCGCTACGCCGGTCAGGGCTTTTTGCTCCTGAAGCGGAATGCCCAGCTTGTCGAAGGTCGCCAGCAAATCCGGATCTACCTCGTCTAAACTTTCGTGCTGCGCTTTCTTCTTTGGAGCCGAATAATATACAATGTCCTGAAAATCTATCTCCGGAATATCCAAATGAGCCCAGTCCGGCTGAACCATATCCTGCCATTTCTGGTATGCATCCAAACGAAAGTCCAACAGCCATTGTGGTTCGTCCTTCTTTGCTGAGATCTGACGAATGATATCCGCATTCAATCCTTTAGAAATACTATCCGCCTCAATATCTGTTACAAAACCGTATTTGTAATCTGAATTGGCTACATCCCCCAAAACCTTGTCATTCTGCCTCTTTTTATCGTTCTTTTGCGCTTCCATAACCAGCAAACTGCATTATTTAGATTAAATTAAAATAGATTGCAAAAATAGAAAACAAATCCCATTTCTGCAAGTACGAAACATTGGTGTTTTATCACAATAAATCAACAAACAGTTCATAAAATAGTTTTTTAACCCTGAGGAGGCAGCCTCATGTATTTTTATTGCCTCCGGTCTAAGCACACGCAATTTATCATACACGCTGAGGTTTAAATGGTTCCTTTGAATCTGGTTCAATCTAAACATCAATCTATTCAATCTAACCCCTTAAACAGATAAAAAGAACCATCTGATTTTCATCGATTGTAATAAGTTTTGTATTTTTATACCGTCCTTATATATATATGAGTCCAGTCTAAAAACACTAAATGTATTCCAGCCGCTAAAGATCAGTTTTACCCCATCCCTAAACGGAGGCTGATTTTCAGCGCCTTCACCCTTTAGGGTTCGGGCTAAACCGGTGAAAATCAAATGTGACCTTTTTAGACCGTACTCATACATTTTACAAAAAGCAGATCTATGAAAGTCAGGTTCTATTTATTTATTTTAAGTGTTTTGTTTTATTCTGTAACGGGTTGTAGTGGTGAAGCTACGGATCCGGATGCGATGACAGATATCCCGGAGGGCCCGCAATATGTACTGGTTCTTCACGGGGGAGCCGGTTCTTCTGCGCCGGATGATATTCCGTCTGCACTTCGGGAGGCTTATCATGCATCCATGCAGCAGGCGTTAAAGGCCGGAGAAGCTGTTCTTAAGGGGGGTGGCCCGGCTATGGAAGCCGTGATCGCTGCCATAGAGGTTATGGAGAACGACTCTCTTTTCAATGCAGGCAGGGGGGCTGTACTCACGGAGGATGGCGATGCCGAGCTGGATGCTTCGCTGATGGAAGGGAACCGCCTGGATGCCGGCGCCGTAGCCGGGGTAAAACATATAAAAAACCCGGTACTGGCAGCTAAAGCGGTGATGCTCAACTCCCGCCATGTGATGCTTTCCGGAGCCGGAGCAGATAACTTCGCTGTAGAACAGGGGCTGGACACGGTAAGCCAGGCATATTTTATAACACCAGGGCGGCTGAAACAGCATAAAAAAGCGTCCAGGGGCACTGTGGGTGCTGTCGCATTAGACAAAGAAGGCAACCTTGCCGCAGGCACGTCCACGGGGGGCATGAGCCAAAAAAAATGGGGCCGCATTGGCGACTCCCCCATCATCGGAGCAGGTACTTATGCCGATAACCGAAGCTGCGCGGTCTCTGCTACCGGCCACGGCGAATTCTTTATCCGCAATGCCGTCGCCCACGACATTCATGCTCGCATGCTATACGGAAAAGAGACATTAGAAGCAGCTGCACATACAGTGATCCATGAGGTTTTACGAAAAAAATTCGATGCAAACGGCGGCATCATCGGCCTGGATTATCAGGGAAATATCAGTATGATTTTTAACACCTCTGCCATGTTCCGCGGGTACATAAAGGCTGGAGAACCTCCGGAAACCTTTATTTTTTCCGGCACCCAATGATCCCCTTGCGGGAGCACGGCCCGGAATATCGTCTCCCGGGATTTCTTCTCCCGGAATCCTCTCGCCCACAACCGGCACAAACAGCCGCCGTCTTCTCCCGGCGTCTTTATCTGGATTTACTGATTTTTATACTTCACTACTTTTTCGCTAAAGAATTCCAGTGAAATTCCGGCCTGACGGAACATTTCTTCCGACTCGGCACCCGCGTGGTATTTTTGTTCACAAACCACGCGTTCAATTCCACAGTTAATGATCAACATCGCACAAGTTCTGCAGGGGGTCATTTTGCAATACAATGTGGATCCTTCCAGCGGTATCCCCAGCCGTGCGGCCTGGCAAATAGCATTCTGCTCGGCATGCACGGTGCGCATGCAATGCTGCGTCACGCGGCCGTCATCATGCATTACTTTTTTCATCTGATGCCCCACATCATCGCAGTGAGGAAGCCCGCGGGGCGAACCTACATATCCGGATACCAATAACTGCCGGCCCCGGGCGATCACACAACCGCTCCGTCCGCGGTTACAAGTGGCACGCTTAGCAACAGTCTGAGAGATCTCCATAAAATATTCATCCCAGCTGGGGCGAACGTAAACTTTCTCTTCCATCGTATTTTTTAAATTTTGTATTATTTATTGATGACTCCCAAACCGGTTTTAGCCGGATGATAAAGTCTTATTATTCATTTTTTTACACCCTTAATTATTTTTAATGCTGTTCAAAAGCTCACTTCCTTCGGTTCGCACGCCCGAAAAACCGGGGAAACTCTTGATCCCGAACATCCTGAATCAAACACTCGACTTTATTGCCAGTCTCTTATTAAGGCATGCCATTTCTTCTCAAAAACCCTGTTAATATCCTGTGCTGTATTCATCAGCCGGTGCATTTTACCCTTGCATTCTTTTTTTCAGCAGGGCATCCCATCCCTGCGCTTTAATCGCAGTTTGAGTTCCATCCCGGGCAATTAAGTTCACTCCGGCATTACGGTCTTTGATATATCCTATAACCGCAAAAGCCGGATTGTCTTTTATTTTCTCATAATCCGCCTGCCGGATGGTAAACAACAGCTCATAATCTTCTCCGCCATTCATCGCGAATGTAGTAGGGTCTTGCTTCATTTCTTTGGCCAGATCGGCGGTTTGGTGATCAACGGGCAATTTTTCTTCAAAAATATCCGCCCCGGTATTTGAATTTTCACAAATATGGAGGATTTCCGATGCCAGTCCGTCAGAGATATCGATCATACTGCAGGGTTTAAGCTTCCCCTTTTCAAAGGCCTTAATTGCGTCCAGCCGGGGTTCGGGCTTCAACTGGCGTTCAAGGATATACTCATACCCTTGCAGGGCCGGCTGAGCTCCTTTGCTTTCTTCAAACACTTTTTTCTCTCTTTCCAGCACCATCAGTCCTGCATAAGCTGCTCCCAGGTTGCCTGTTACACATACCAGGTCATTTTCGTTGGCCCCATCACGGTATACGATCTGATCCGGCATTGCCTGTCCAACGACAGTTACCGAGATCACCAATCCGGAGCGGGAGGTAGTGGTATCTCCCCCCACCAGGTCTACACCATAATTCGTACAGGCCAGTTTTACCCCCTTATATATTTCCTCCAGGGCCTCTACCGTATACCGGCTCGAGACGGCCAGGCTAACCGTTACCTGCTTTGGCATGCCGTTCATAGCAGCTATGTCCGACAGGTTGACAACTATAGATTTATATCCAAGATGTTTTAAAGGCGTATAGGTAATGTCAAAATGTACGCCTTCCACTAACATATCGGTAGAAACCAGCGTTTGGAAAATGCCGTTGTTGATCACGGCGGCATCATCCCCGCTTCCGCGGATCGTGCTCTTATCTTTTATCTTAACATCTCCCATCAAACGCCGGATCAAGCCAAATTCACCAAGTTCACGTAATGGGGTTTTGCGCATATCCTCCATAAATACTTAATATTTTGATCTGCAAAGATAATGGATTCCGCCAATCCGGGAAACCATAAGATGGCCCCTGAAGCAACTCTGTGGCTTTTCCTTATCCCTAAAAAAGACTGATTTTCATTATCTTCACGATTTATCGAGGGGGGCAAAAATACGCTAAAAATCAAATGTGGCCTTTACCGACCGGACGCATCATTGAAGTTGCACGATAACTTCTTCATTATAAGGGAGCTTTGACTATAGTGATCTTTTGTTCGTTT
>JAWOBQ010000233.1:0-4128 GCA_046484255.1 Bacteroidales bacterium
AATCCGCAGCCTCCTACCCACCCCCGGAGGAGCTGGATCAACACATCAAAGAGCTGACTGAAAAAATGAAACAAGCCGCCTCCAACTTATCTCCTGCTCACGGGCAGTCACATTAATGATCCCTTCCGGAAAGTCATAATCCCGGAACAGCATTTCATATTTATGGCTCCAGCCGGTTCCCAGGGCGGGAACACCCTGCGAGAGAGCGCTGACCAGGGAATGAAAGCGGCTGCCTAAAACGCCTTTACAGGCACCGATTATGCCTTTCACCTTTAAGGGATCACTTTCTGTATATACCGGAACGGAAGCGTTAACAGCATTTGAGATCTCTATGGCCAGTTGATGGTCTTTTGCCCCTTCATGGACAAGAATAAAGGGCTTTTTGTTTTTGGAGATCAGGTACTGGATGCATTTGATCAGAAAAGGCAGGTAAGCTTCTTTATCCTTCCCTTTGGTTTTATTGATCATTCTGTGATTGGGAATAATACAATAATCATTTTCCTCATAGTTGAAGTACTCAGGGACTTTGCCTTGCAGCAGGTTGGTAAAATCCGGAGCTGTTTTAATATTCGGCCGTTCACCGGTTATATCAACCAAATACTTGTATGAAGCCTGCTCCCGGGCAAATATTAAGCCGGCACAATCCGCGATGAGCCTGATCTTTTCTTTGTTGTTATCCGTTGTGAAAGGGCCAAATGCCTGAGGTAACAAGATGATCGTCCTGCCATTTTTTTTCCATCGTTTACACGATCTGGCCAGTTCCGTGCAGGTCTTTTCGGATAACTGTTCGCTATATGCAAATCCGGCTGCATCAAGGACTACATCGACTTCCCGGTCTAAGACAATGCCATAGCTTTCCCGGGTCTTTTTCGGCAGCAATCCTGCCAGGTCTCCCCATTGTACTTTATAGCGCCAGTACCATGCCTTTTGCCACAGTTTTAATGCAGCACGCTTTTCAAAAGGAGCGTTCTTATGCGGAGCCATAATAAACCTGGCCTCCGGATACATGGGTTTAAGCTTCTCAAGGATCGCATAAAGCATCAGTTCGGCTCCTTTATTAATAAAGCCCGCTTTTCGTATCTCTATATTCATGGGTTATAAGTTCTTAGAAGGTCTAAACGCTTTTTTTGTGAATACGGCACCATCCCCCGGGGATCGGGATAACCTATGGAGATAAGCATAATGACCCGCCGGCTTGTTTCCAGCTTTAGTTTTTTTGTTATGATGCGTTCTTTTCGGGCTATTTCCGGCCAGTTTATAATACAACTGCTGACACCCTGCACCTCCAGGGCATATATCAACGACATGGCAGCCAAAGAGGCATCTATATATATATTATGCCGGTCGCGTTCATGAAAGTAAGCACTTAAGTCGCCAACGACAACAATAAGTCCCGGAAAGTTATGGGAAAACCCTTTTGTTCCCATTGCGATCCCTGCGATTTCCTGCGCTTTTTCCGGGTCGTCGAATATCCGGAAGTCAAAGGGCTGCCGGTTGCACGCACTGGGCGATAAGCCGGCGATGCGTATGGCTTTGTCGGTCACCTCCCGGGGAACGGCTTGCTGCCGGTACCATCTTACCGACCTTCGTGTCTTTGCCAGTTGCAACAAACCGGAGTAATCAACCGACAAGCCCCCGGACATGTCTCTATGATACGGCCTGGATGAGAGATCACCCGGAACCGGGGGGAGCTCGTAAAAATACTCCCTCGCCTTGTTGATCCCCGAATGGCTGTCATCGGTAACAGAGAAATACGTTTTGAGAACATCATGGGCCCATTTAAGGGTTTCGGAAAACGGCTTGCCCGGCTCATGAACAGAGAGTGCATGGGCATAAGCACCTACGGTGTCATGAATATAACTGCTGCCAAATACCTTTTTGCGGGGACGCATGATAATTCCCTTTTCCAGTCGATGAATATTCCTGCGCAGCATAACAGACTCACCATTGCTTGCTGATTGTAGATCGCGGTAATATTTTACCCGCCCCGCCAGTGCAGCCTTGTGCTCCTTGTAAAATACCCCGGAACAAAAGGTATAATAGAGACTTGAAAGGAATGAGTTTTGGCAGGCCAAATAAACCAATAAACGATCAACCGTTTGACGGATAAAAGTAAATAGTGATCTTGTCTTGCGGAGAATACGTTTCATAAGCGCGCAGAATAATTAATGTTTTGCCTGGAATTTAATCGTATTGCCTTTTATGATCCTGATCAATTCGTGCATAATATCCCGGGCAAAGAACCAGGATAAAGCTGTAAATACTGTCCCTCCAAGCAATATAGAGCATACCAGTAAAACAGTGTCACTTAAGTATGCTGATGTTAGATGTTGGAACAGCAAAATACTGATGATCATCACTGAGGATAAAACTGCCGGTAACAGTATCCCCTGCAAATAGGATGTAAAGGTCTGTGTCAGTTGTTTGTTTGTAAAGTACTGAAGTATCATGGTTTTATAAATAATATATGCTGTGTACACCAGCAGTATAGCGATTAATCCCCGGGAGGCAAAAAGCAACAAGGAGAAAAGATATATGGAATTGGTTATCAGGTCAATATAAAAAACCAGGCCTGGTTTGTTCACCGAATAGAGCAGGGCCGAAGAGACATTGGCAGTGAGCAGCAGGAAGATCATGGATAAGGAGAATATCTGAAAAACGATTATACTGTCTTCCCATTTTTCGCCAAAGACCACAGGCACAAATAAGTGGGCCGTGACTGCTATTCCGGTAAATACGGGGAAGGCCCCATGGGCCAGGAATTTACTGATTTGCCGGTATGCCCCGGACAGGCGTTTTGTATTGTTTTTGAGCTTTGAGAAAACCGGAAACAGGACTTTTGAAAAGGAGCGGGTCATGATCCCCCTGATCTTTTCTAACATCTGTTTTCCGAAGTGATAGATCCCTAAAATCTCAGGGGATAAAAGATAACCGATCAGCAGCTCATCTACCCGGTGGGTTGCAAAGGTGAGCAACTGCTTTCCGGATACAAATGCGCCAAAGCGTAAAAAAGGATACAGATCGGATGCTTTGAAATGAAAACCAAGCCTGATCCGGGTATGCCGCAGGGATATCGTAATGATCATTAGCGTTGCCGCGAGGGTGCTGATAATATGGGCATAAACAACCCCTAAAACCCCGTATCCCTGAAATAAAAGCAAAAATATAGCTGCCAGGTTGATCATATTCCGGGAAATGCTGATCACCGCCAGCTGCTTAAAAAAGATCGCTTTTTCCAAATAAGCCCGGAAAAGCACGGAAGGCCCGTTTATTAAAACAATGACGGAAGCAACTTTTAAGTAGTGCTCCAGCCCGGGCATAGCGTAAAATTCCGCGATTAAAGAAGATGCCCGGTAAATGATAACCGCAAGAAGAGCCGAGAAAAGAATATTAAACCAGAAAATGGAAGAACTCTCTTTAACCGTAATAGCATCTTTCTGAATGATGGCCTGGCTGATCCCAAAGTTTTCAAGTAATTTGAACAAGCCGATCACGATCAATATGATCGATAAATAAGCAAAATCTGCAGGTTCTAAAAACTGTGATTTTAAGATCAATACAACAGGCCCTGTCAAACCAACGATGATGGTTTGTAAGGAAGTCCATTTTATGCTTTTTACCGCTTGTGCTTTTAGTGTGCTCAAATCTTATCGTAATAAATATCATACGCATGCTTCAACTTGCCTCAAAACCTGCGCAAACGATTCCCTTTACAATTGGTTTTCACCCCGGACACAGCTCCGCCTCCTCAGTTACATGGCTGTTTTCGACCAATGCCATGCTGAGGTAGACGAATGCTTATTATGAGTAGCAAATTTACTCATAATTTTTTAGCTCAAGGGAGGATAGCCCCGGTAAATGTTAAAATTAACTGCATATGGCTTCACAACAGCCGGGAAATAATCCAAACGATCTGGCAGCTTCGGGGGAAAAAGCTGCTGAAAATCAAATGTGACCTTTTTAGACCGGACTCTTTGTTGCTTTTTTAGAATTTCCGGTAAAAAAAAATGTATCTTTGAAATCTGAAATTTTTTGGATTATGCGTAATTTTTTTATCAGCGGTGCTTTTTGGGGCAGCATGCTTATTCTTTTGGGAGTACTTTTGCTGGCCAGATACATGTTTGATTG
>JAWOBQ010000282.1:0-5111 GCA_046484255.1 Bacteroidales bacterium
TTCGCAAGCCCCCGATAAAGGCGGGGCAGGCTCGAACCCGAACATTAAAAACGAAACACTGACATCATTGACAAAAAAGGGCTTGCAAGTACATTGACTTACAAGCCCTGAAATCTGACACACTAAAAGCTTTGCGGATTACTATTCTTGAATCTTTTCCAGCCGTTGTTGTAATTCTTTGTCCGTCTGCAACTTTTGCCGGATTGCCATATACTTTTGTTGGCTCAGGTCGCGTTTGTCCAACACATCCACAGCTTTTTGCTGATTTCCTTGTTGATACTCCTGCAACTCCTGGTTAATCTTTTGAAACTTTTCTTCTTCACCGTCTTCCATTTCTACTTCCTGCCCGGAACGTTTCGCCTGCATGATTTCATTAAACCGTTGCAGTTCCATCCCATTTTTCTTGATTATTTCCTCCATTTCAGCATTCGACTCTTCCTGCATTTTGTCCAGGTCTTCCGATACCTTAGCAAACTTTTTTAAATCCTCATCGGTAATTTCGTCATCCTGCTGCCCTTGCTGTTCCATTCCTACTTGTGCAAACAAAGGCAATGAAAATAACAGCATCACCAAAATACCAGAAATTGCTTTTAAATTTGTTTTAAACATAGCTTTTCTCCTTTTTTAATTGTTAAATGCATTTATTATTTTAACACAAATAAATAAGAAATAGTTTGTCTAACAATAAAATATCCCCTCCAATAGTGTTAAAAAATGTTAATCGCCTGCCCAATGCGGGCCTCATCCCAAAAAAATAGTTTCCATCCCTGAAATTTTATTAAGACGGTTATCACAGGCCCGGATTTTTACATTATATAGCACATTTTCAGAATCCTGACAATCTCATAACCTTGTTTTAACGGATTGCACAAGCCATCATATTAAAAATAATTTACCAAAAAGCTTTATAAGTAAAAAAATAGTATTAATTTTGCGGCTCATTTACAAAAAGTTCATAAAAAAAAGGAAGTTATGCCAACAAAAATCAGATTACAGAGGCGTGGAAGAAAGAAAAGACCTTTCTTTCATATTGTAATTGCGGATGGTCGTGCACCACGAGACGGAAGATATATAGAGAGAATTGGCACCTACGATCCGCTTCCTCAACCGGCCGGAATCAATATCGATTTCGAAAGAGCTATGCATTGGCTTCAAGTCGGAGCACAGCCAACGCCCACGGCCCGGGCAATTTTATCCCATAAAGGGGTACTATACAAAAACCATCTTCAAAAAGGAGTGGCTAAAGGCGCCCTCACCCAGGAGCAGGCTGACGCGAAATATGAAGCCTGGCTCAAAGAAAAAGAAGAAAAAATTGAACGCGAAAGCAAAGACATTTCCCTTAAGCAAAAAGAAGAGAAAAAGAAAATGCTTGAGGCTGAACGTAAGATCAATGAAAAACGTGCTGCAGAAATCGCTAAACTTCGCAAGGCTGAATTAGATGAACAAGCAGCTGAAGCTTCTTCCAAAGCAGAAGAAGCAACTGAACAAACTGAACAAACCCAGGAAAAAACTTCCGGAGAAGCCAGTCAGCCAACAACTGAAGACGCCGGGCAAGAGCAACCGGCTAAAGAAAAGCCTGCTGAAAAACCGGAAGCAAGCCCTGAAGAGAAAGTAGAAGAGCCACAAGCTGAACAATCAAAAGAAAACGCTGAAGGTAAAAAACCTGCAGAAGAAAAACCCGGAGAAGACAAGAAAGCATAAATAAAGAACCGGTGTCATGATCAATCGTGAGAATTTTTTCCATGCAGGATCAGTTAAAAAGACATTTGGCGTTAAAGGCGAATTGATATTTCTTTTCAAAAATGCCGGAGCATATCAACTCAAAGAAAAGGGAACTGTATTTCTTCAAATTGAAGGAGATCTGGTTCCCTTTTTTATTGAAAGCATAGAATGGCAAACAAATACGGAAGCACGGATCAAACTGGAAGATATTGACAATGTCAGCTCAGCGAAAAAACTCACCAAAAAAGATTTTTACCAGCCGGTTCCGTTCCCTGATAATTCTCATAACGACATAAACCTGCTTGACCTGGAAGGATTTCAGGTTAAAGATAACGTACTGGGATACATTGGCCCGGTAAAAACTGTAACTTCACTTCCCGCCCAGGACATTATGTATATCCAAACTAAAAAAGGAGAAATAATGGTTCCATTGGTGGAAGATTTTATTGTCTCAGTAAATATGGAACAAAAGATACTGCATACCAATTTACCGGAAGGCATTCTAAAAATCAACGAATAACCAAAACCCCAAAAACGGGGAATGACAGAGATTTTAAAGGCCACCGGCTACCATCACAGGATATAGCAATATCAGGGCAATCTCTGCTTAAGCAGCAGGCAGCATACTACAGCCGATCCATTATAAAACCCTTTGCATTATTTCGTACGTCCTTTCGGCAGAAATTACTTTTGATCATTGACGGCTTTTGCCCCGGGTTAAAGGGAAGATCAGCTGAAAATCATTCTGCCATAAGAAATTGAGCAAGGCTGGTGTTCAGGGGTTGTGGAAAATTTGTGTTTTTATCCCGGACGGTTTTTTGTATATTTGACCCCGGTTTGTAGCAAAAACATATTAATATTGCTTTGTATGCTTGACCAAAATTATTTACGCACAAAATTCAATACTGTCCGCGCAAAAACGGAAGAGATCACCTCTCCGTTAGAGAAGGAAGACTATACCATTCAACCCTGTAATGGCGTGGACCCTCCAAAATGGCACCTTGCCCATAGCAGTTGGTTTTTTGAGGAGTTTATTTTAAAACCATGGAAGACTGATCATGAAGAGTTTCATCCATCTTATACTTATTTATTCAACAGCAATTTCCGGGGTTCAGGAAAAATTTGGCCACACGGGAAACGGGGTTGGCTAAGCAGGCCGGGGGTAGATGATATTTTACAATACCGGCAGTATATCAACACCGCCTTTGATAAATTTCTGGAAGAGTACCAGGGTGAATCTGCAAAACTTCAATATTTGATTGAACTTGGTCTAAATCATGAACAGCAACATCAGGAGTTATTGTTTTATGATATTAAGTTTATCTTAGGGCACAATCCCCTAAGCCCTGTTTTCCGTAAATTGTCATCCGAAACAGAACCAAATAATTCCGCCGATATCAAGCCGGTGGAATGGTTAAAGATTGATTGCGGCGAGGTTGAAATAGGCCAAAGCGAAGAATATTTTTCTTTTGATAACGAACGCCCACGCCACCGTATATTTTTACCTCCCTACAGCATTATGAACCGTTTAATCACAAACGGGGAGTTTCTTGAGTTCATAGAAGCAGGAGGGTATGAGCAATTTGATCTTTGGCTGGAGGATGGATGGCATTGGGTTCAGAAGCATCAAATCCAAAGTCCGCTATATTGGTTGAAACAACACGGGCATTGGTATGAATATCATCTGGACGGTTTAAAAAAGCTGGATTTTCATGCTCCTGTTATGCATGTAAACTACTACGAAGCTGAAGCATTTGCCCGCTGGAAAGGGTTTCGTCTTCCCACTGAAGGGGAATGGGAAGTAGCTTGTAATATATATGAACCTATGATCTCCGGGGATTCCAATCTAATGGAAACAGGAATATATAAACCTGTTCCGGCGAAAGCGCAACAATTTTTCGGTGACACCTGGGAATGGACAAGCAGTGCATATTTGCCTTATCCCGGATACAAGCAAGCACAGGAAATTACTGCAGCCTACAACAGGAAGTTTATGATCAATAAAATGGTTTTACGCGGAGGGTCTGCAGTAACTTCAAAAAGCCATATCCGGTCGACCTACAGAAATTTCTTTCATCCGGAAAAACGCTGGCTGTTTTCAGGCTTCCGTCTGGCAAAATAGCAGATTGCTTAGGATATTTTATTTTTGGTCCTCTGCTTGAAGCGTTTCATTGAATATATAAAACAGCCTAAAACTTATTAGCTGATTATATTGCTCACGAGTCCATGACTCTCCAACTATATTCGTATACTTTCTGGAACGGATAGAGGCCAGCGAATAAGCATACCTGAAGTTTCCCCAAAACCTCTGATAAAGGCGAAACCGGACATCTACAATAATATTGAAATCATTTGTTTCGTATGGTCCGCTTAGCGTTTGCCATGGAATCCGGTGTAAGTGCTCATACTCTTCCATATGAACAAGTCTCCCCCAGCTGGCCCCCAGGCCAAACGTCATCGTCTCACGATCTTCAAAATGCACCAAAACGGGGACTTCTGCATAGTTAAGCCGCAACATATAAGAACCGTTTTTAGGCTGGGCATACCTGGGGTGCTGATAAGCTCCTTTTTCTGTATACATGGTCTCAAGACTTACCGACCACCGTTCATCCAAAGGTATGATCGCCGAAGCCCCTGCATTAAGGCCATATTTATGAAAGCCATACACTTCATCCCCCTCCACCTGTGTTATATTAAAACCTAAGCCGGCAGCCCCCTTTATGACCTGCGCATAAGAGGCAGTGATCAAAAACATTTGAAAAATCAGGCATACCATTATGTTTTTCATGTGTCTAAATTTTCCTTTATTGCTTATTTTCTGCTGTTTGTGTTTCTTTCTTTCGGCCTGCGCTAATACAATTTTTTATGCTTTTTTGTTGAATTGTGGATAGCTTGAATCGTTTATCACTTCCAACTTTGTGCTTCATTCGCTAAGCTCTCTCGAAAGTTTAGCAATGCCCGCAGAAGAGGAAAACGCAACAACGTCAACTCACTCCTTATCTTTGCTCATCTTTTCACTCCCCGGTATTTATAGGTTTTATTAAAATTTATTAACGGATAAGCCGGCGGTTTTGTTATTCAACTTGCTTAACAGAGAGTTGAATTCGCTTACGTTCAGTATCTACACTTAACACCTTTACCCTCACATTTTGGTTTAGGGCAACCACTTCCGCCGGGTCACTGACATAACGATTTGCAAGCTCTGAAATATGCACCAGTCCGTTTTCATGTATGCCTATATCCACAAAACATCCGAAAGCAGTAATATTGGTAATTTGTCCCGGAACTATCATGCCGGTTTTTATATCGCTGATCGTTTTCAATCGATTGTCAAACTCAAATTTTTGAAGATTTTCGCGCGGGTCACGTCCGGGTTTTTCGAGCTCATG
>JAWOBQ010000039.1:0-8053 GCA_046484255.1 Bacteroidales bacterium
TTTGGGTTGATGTTTTTTTTCAATGGCTGCAAAGCTAAAAAGAAATCTTAAGTTTTAAATGCAGATTGCTTAAAAGCTTTCCTTCTTCATAATGTGTGAGCCGGGTATAAAAACTCAAAATTTATTCCACCCGCTGAAAATCAGCTTTGTCCCATCACTAAAGAATGGCTGATTTTCAGCGGCTTCACCCTTTAGGGTTCGGGGCAAACCGCTGACAAATCAAATCTGCCCTTTTTAGACCGGACTCATGTATGATTTTACGAATAAAATTTACCTATTTCAAAAAGTCTGTAATTGACCTGTTGGATCTAAAAAATGACAAATAATTAGTGTTTGTCCATAATGTCCGATCTCTGCGTTGTTGCTCAAATTTTAAATCCTCATATACATTAGTTTACTGCGGTTTAAAATTTTTTTCACAAGCTTAATTATTTATAAAGGTGTTCAAGAGCTCACTTCGTTCGGTTCGCACGCCCCGATAAAAAAAACGGGGCAAGCCTTGATCTCGAACATTATGAACCAAACACTCGACTTTATAGACAGGCTCTCTTTAGAGGATCTTCTCCCCGATCCTAAAGGATGAAGCCGTTGAAAATCTGCCGTCCGTTAGCGATAGGGCAAAGCTGATTTTTAGCGGGTGTAATTGATTTGCTGTTTTTAGACCGGAGGCGTTGTTAAATACATCTATAATAATACCATAAGGTTATCCTCAGTGCTGCCGTATTATTTTTTCCCATATACCGCTCCCTTTGAGCCCTATAAAATATAAGCCCGGACTTAACGGCCCCGGGTTTATATGCATGGAGGCTTCGGCTTTTTCCTGATAGACAATCCGTCCGCTGATATCTTTTACTATAAGTGTGGGATGCTCCTTTAAAAGCCGGTGCGGAATTTCAACATGCAGAAACGCTTGGAAGGGGTTGGGAAAAACCTTGAGAATCACTTGTTCCGGGGATATAGTTTCTGCCCGGCTAAAGTGGTCGTTATACACTAATGGTTGATAAGCACTATCGGCTTTCAGCAGAATGATATTGGAATAATCCGGCCCCCAGCTTTCTGTTTGCCCGCAAATAATGAGGCGGTTGCTGCTATCGGATATTATGCTGTAGCCGGTTTCATTTTCTGTATCCCCGTAACGCCCGGCCGCTTTCCAGAACCCCTGTTTATTGGTTATATGATATACGATGTCTTTTTTTCCGGCTCCGTAGGATTCCGTATATCCTGTATAATAATAACCATTGTTTGGGGATAATGTTACATCATAAAACACATCATCTTTGGAAAGGCCCGACAGAAAAGAACGTTGTTGAGGGGTAAATGGATTTATATGGATGTTCCACATTTGTTTACTATTGTTTTGCGTAAGCTGATAGCCTCCGGTAATAATATTTGGATCTGACCACATCACAAAAAGCAGTTCATTTTCTAGGGAATCGGTGAGGGTGGTATCCATGATCAGGTTTAGCCCGGTGTCCAATAGCATTATTTGGCCGTTTTTTTCATTGGTGTTGGGGTTTTGGCTGTATCCGGCGGTTAAAATAACGGAGTCTCCGATCATATCCAAAGCATTGATAAGGCTTTCAGCGGAGGTGTTGACAAGCTGTTGCTGGCGGATAGTTCCGTTCATTTGCAATTGAGCAATAAAGGGTTTATAAAACCCTGCCGTATCCTGGAAGGTATAACCGCCAAGCCATAAGTGGTTATTCCGGAGTTTGACATCAGTAAATTCCTGCCATCCTGAACCCCCGAATTCCTGTTCCCAGTAAATGTGTCCGTTGGTATCTACCATAGCCGCAAAGAAATTGTATCCCTCAGCGGTCCCGCTGTGCTGTGTTCCGCTAAGCAGTATGCTGTCTGCACTGATCAGCTTTGCGCTATTGATCCGGCTTATTTGCTGTTCAAAATATCCCTGTTCCCAGAGGGGAAAACCGTCTTTGCCGCTTTTTACAAGGTAAATCTGGGTGTTGCCATTGATATAACTGCTGTTCCCGGCGATCAGGTATCCGTTTGTATGATGCAAAACCTCTACACCTTCGTTATAGCCGGCAAAACCATAACTGTGTATAAAAGTATGCTGGGCAAGGCCTATTAGCGGAAAACTAAAGAGTACTATAATTATTATAAAACGGCTCATGGTTTATTGATCAATTTATACGTGAGTCCGGTCTAAAAAGGTTATATTTGTTTTTCAGCGGCTTTTTGCTCCGGACCCTAAAGGGTGAAGCCGCTGAAAATTAGCCGCTTTTAAGGGGTGGGGCCAAGCGGATTTTCAGCGGGTGTGGCATCATTCATCGTTTCTGGTTATTTATCAATTGATACAGCGGGATCAGTTCGTTCAGCAGTGCTTCCAGGCTGTTCAACATTAACATATTGGCGCCATCGGACTTAGCTGTTTTGGGGCTGGGATGAGTTTCCACAAAGATACCGTCGGCACCGGCGGCAATGCCGGCTCTGGCAATAGTAGATATCATTTCCGGACGGCCTCCGGTAACGCCCGTTGCCTGGTTGGGTTGTTGAAGGGAGTGGGTGATATCCAGAATGACGGGAACGTTATTTTCCTTCATTAGCGGGATATTTCGAAAATCGACCAGCAGATCATGGTACCCGAAAGAAGTACCACGTTCTGTAAGCATCAACTGATGGTTTCCGAATGCCTTCATCTTCTCTACAGCAAAACGCATCGCCTCGCCCGAGAGAAATTGCCCTTTCTTGATGTTTACCGGCTTGCCGGTTTTGGCTGCTGCTTGCAGTATCCCGGTTTGACGGCACAAGAAAGCCGGTATCTGGAGAATATCCACATGTTCCGCCGCTATGGCTGCCTCGGCTTCGGAATGAAAATCCGTGAGCACGGGGATGCTAAACCTATGCTTTATCTTGTTTAATAACGTCAGCCCTTTTTCAATGCCCGGCCCTGTGTAAGAATCATGACGGGAACGGTTGTCTTTTTTGTAAGATGCTTTAAATACCAGTGGAATCCGGTATTTATCCGAAAGTGTAGACAGCTTTTCGGCAACCTGCATGGGGATAATTTCATCCTCAATAACACAGGGCCCGGCGATTAGCAGAAAATTGCCGGATGTTGTATGTTGTAAATTAGGGATTTCTGTATTCATAAAAGTTTTTTTTATTAATATGCATATAGTGTCAGGTAAAATCCGGCACTTGCCGGGCTTTGATCAAACCATATCTCTGATAAACCTTTACTTCCTATCATCAGGCCTAATTCATTATTAATATTCCCTTTCAGGTGCAATCCGGAAGTCAGCCCATCATAACCGCCGCTGCTTACCGAAGCAAATACTTTCCAGTTTGGATGGACCTTCCAGCCCGGAACAATGGTAATCTGTGGAGATGCAAAGCTATAGAAATAATACTTTCCGTAAACGCCCAGAGTGAAATGCTCATCACGGATACTTTGTTCAAAGCCCAGGTTCAAAGAGGAAGGCAACATCAGGCGATGGCTTTCTGCCTCAGACAAACCGGTCCATTTCTGAATGCTGTCTTGATTGACAGAAAAGGAGGCCGTTTCCTGCCCGAAAAGGTCCAGGGGAACCCCGTTATAGTGCCAGCTGCTATCCGTATCATCACTGATATGGGTGTTAAAGCGTAAAAAACCGAAATCTTCAAGCAACAGATATGCTTTTTGATGGTTTGATTGATATCCGTAATAGAGCGTAGCATTTATTCCTTTTCCCTGCCACAGGGATTTGCTTTCAGTGGTATCGCTCCAGTGCAGTTTACTTTGAGCTTTTAGCTCAATAAAAGAACCGTCGGCTGCAGTGAAGATGGAGGCGTTATTTAGTTTAAGATCAAACAGGTAAGAGCCGCTCACCGGCCCTGCTGCCAGGCCGGCAATATGCCTTTGATGGGTATAGTGTAGCCCGGCCTGCAGGTATTGAAAATGCAGGTTGCGGTAATGCATAGCAAACGGATATTCCTGCCCAAGGCTGGCTTCATTTCCGAAAAAAACCAGGTCGAAAACTGAACGCGAAAACGATAATTCCCTGAATTGGGCGGCAGTTCCTTTTAGCGACCAATGCCACAGACTTTCTTTTATAGGGATTGTGAGCAAAAAAGAAGTGTGCCCGCGTATGCCTGCGATATTATTTTCCGTATTTAAAGCATTCAAGGCATTACTCCGAACTTCCTCTTCCAGAAAGCCCCCACGGTATGATGCTTTTACAAAGCCCATGTTAAGGCTGTTGGCACCGAGATCAAAACAAAAGGTAGTTCGCAGGCTGGCCTGCCCGCGAATATCAAAAGGCGACCATACTTGAGCATTAGCTGTGGGTAGCAACAAGATAAAGCATAATATGCACGTATTTATTTTGATCTTACCCATTTATCTTCATGTTCAGGGTTCCCGTTATTTTATAATTGATATGGTAATGATCATAGATCTGTACTTTTTCCATGCCGGTGGTTTGTAACTTCATCTCTATCCGTATTCTTCCCGATTGCTTAAGATCATTCATGGCTGTTTCGGGAATGTCAAGCCGGATTGTGGAGTGTGCGGGATCGGTTACTATTCCTTGTGCGTTGGTTGTGGCTCCTGCCAGTATGTGCTGCGTTTCTCCGGTAAGCTTATGCCGTTTTAGATTGTCTGGCGGGCCGGTATAAATATCGGTCTGAACCTCCATAGGAAAGGAATTGATAAACATAAACAGTAACTCTCCGGCTTCTACAGGGCTCTGCTCTTCAATGTTAAGCGTTATGTCTTCTGTAAGCCTTAAGGCTTGCATGCGTAAATTAAACGGAATATTCAGATCCAGATCAATTTTTAAAGGATGCTCACGGTTGTAAAAATCATTGCCCATGGAGATATTCCCTAAGGGATTGATTTGTATGTCCATGTCATATTCAATATGGTTGGGAAGGTTTTCCAGAAACGTTTTTATATTCGAATCCGACAGGTCCAGTGTATGCATTATAGGTTGAATATTGCCTTGTTTTATGGCACGACTGATTTGAATATTATTGTTGATGATACCGGATTGAAAAGGGATTTGGTTTTGGTTGTAGCGATTGATGCTGATCAGATTGTTTATTCGTAAACCCAGGTCAACACCCACTCCGTTTTCGATATGCATAGCAGCATCTACCGAGTCCAGGTCAATAAGACCAGAATGGATATTTTCAAAAATATTGACGGCGGTAGTGTCTTTCAGAGATAATTGTTTTTGTCCGAAATAGCCATTCATACTATAGATTTTCAGTTCTTTAAAACGGATGTTCATGACCAGGCTGTCCTGGGGGGTAATAATCATGGAATCAGCATCCGGCATGCTGCGGGCACTAACATTATAATGAATGCGGTTATAGCTGTCATTGTTTTTGCCGGTAAGCATTATTTGGTGGCCATCGATATCGAAGGTTTTTTCAGTAATCCGGGTGCCTGATCCGGCAGCGGCAATAACTTGTTTGATCTTGAGCGGTTGCCCGTGGCGGAGAATTCCGGGGAACTCATAGGTGTACTCCACTGGCTCGTCGTAGGTGCTTTTGGTTTGTACATAGATCTTTCCGTATTCCAGGATTACCTCTTTGAGTTGTGCCGGCCCTGCATGAATAATATGCGTTTTTTCAAGATCTAAAAATTTTTGCCCCGGGTGTAGGGGATATGATACCGGTAAATGGAAAGAAGTCTGTCCTATTTTTTCCGGAATATTTACCAGCGAATCACTGCTGATCTCAAAAAGAGTAGGTGACAGGCTTAACCATACCTTTTGATTGCCGGAGTATGTTAATGAATCGGCTATCAGGTCAGAGATGTTGATATTTCCTTTGGCTAATGGACCATGCCACTCTGTTCCCCACGAAAGATCATTGTCTTTCCGGCAGCTCCAGAAAAGAATGATCAGCAATAACACAATAAAGTAATGCCTGGTATGCAAAGATCCGTTGTTTTTCGGGTTATGAAATACTTTGTTTTTAAAAAACAGCCCGGCGGAAAAACCCCAACTGTTTATCCGCATCTATTGAGCCGTGGTTGAATAAATTGCCCCGGGGCCTGATGAATATGAACGTTTGTTTAATGCTTCAAAAATACGTGAAAAGCACCAAATAACAAATGGATCTGAATATTTTTTTGAACTTACTATCCATGTTCAATGGCAAAGATCGTGATTTTTCTCAAATCAACGGAGGCTTGAGTCCGGTCTAAAAAGGTCAAATTTGATTTTCACCGGCTTTTTACCCCCAACCCTAAAGGGTGAAGCCGCTGAAAATCAGCCATCCTTTAGGATGAGGAAAAGCTGATTTTTAGCGGCTGGGATACATTTAGTGTTTTTAGACCGGACTCATAAATTTTTTTGTTTTCCCGGTTTTTTATATCTTTATGATAGTGATCTTAGGTTAAGCTCATATAGATTGTTAGGCATATAATCAGTAAGTTTGGAATAATAAGCTGTTAAAGATGATAGATACATCAAACGTAAAGGACCTGTTTTCATTTACCCGCAGTGAGCGCCGCGGCATATTGGTTTTAGTGGTTTTATTGATACTGAGCGTGATGCTGCGGCTGTATATGCCTTTAATGTTTCAGGATGAGGTTATTATAAGTAATGCTGCGATTGCGCGAATGGATTCGCTTCAGAGGGCAATTGTTACTGTAGAAGAAAAAAAGCAAGCTCAACAACAGGAGTTTAGTTATTATCATCAAAACAATGAAGCGGAATCCGGCCGTTCCGGAAGGCGAAAGGCATTAACTCCATTTACTTTTGATCCCAATACATTAGAGAAAACAGGATGGAAAAAGCTGGGTTTTACGGCCGGTGAGGTGTCCATGATTATGAACTTCCGCGATGCGGGAGCTGTATTTTATAAAAAGCAAGATGTGCAGCAACTCTATTGTGTTTCAGAGGAGGATTATGGGGTTTTAGAACCCTATATAAAAATAAAAACCAGGGATGACCCTAATGAGAATAATGGGAAGGAGAAAGAGGGTAAGGCAGGGGATAATATGGTTGTGGACTTAAATTTGGCGGATACGGCAGACTTGCTGGTTGTTCCCGGAATCGGTCCTTATACGGCCCGGATGATATTGAAATATCGTGAGATGCTGGGAGGGTATATTTGTCCGGATCAGCTTGCTGAAGTTTATGGTGCAGAAGACCGGTATCAGAATTTTTTGCCTTTTGTAGAGGCTGAACCAGGAAAGCAGAAAAAAATAAACCTGAATGAAGCGGATTATCATAAACTGTTGAAACATCCCTATATCAATAAACGAATCGCATATCAAATAACAGAATACCGGCGACTTAACGGAGAATATGCGTCCCTGGAAGAATTGAAAGAATTAGAAATAATGCCGGATTCCCTGTATCACAAGCTATGTTTTTATTTGCAGATAGATTAATACAAATTATAACTTGAGTCCGGTCTAAAAAGGTCACATTTGATTTTCAGCAGCTTTTTACCCCGAACCCTAAAGGGTGAAGCCACTGAAAATCAGCCTCCCTTTAGGGATGGGGTAAAGCTGATTTTTAGCGGCTGTGATACATTTAGTGTTTTTAGACCGGACTCATAACTTGTTTTCTGTTACTCATCTAAAACAATATTCTCAGTGAATTGATTTTTTTCTATTTTAGCAGCCAAAATTGTCGTATGGGAATATGCATATCATGGTTGAGTCTGGTCTAAGAAGTGTCTGTCTATAAAGTCGAGTGTTTGATTCATGATGTTCGAGATCAAGGCTTGCCCCGTTTTTTTTATCGGGGCGTGCGAACCGAACGAAGTGAGCTCTTGAACACCTTTAAAAATAATTAAGCTTGTGAAAAAAATTTTAAACCGCAGTAAACTAATGTATATGAGGATTTAAAATTTGAGCAACAACGCAGAGATCGGACATTATGGACAAACACTAAAAATCTTGCATTTGATTTTCATCAGGTGTGATAAATTTTGAGTTTTTAGAGCAGACTCATGGCTTATAGATCAGGATTAAAAATTATGAGATTTTTCAGTAATTGTAGTGTTTCTGTCGATTGTGAAAGGAAAATCAAACCTAAAGAAGAAGAATATGTTAAAAAAAGTTTTTTTGCTGCCCTTGCTTTTA
>JAWOBQ010000086.1:0-7081 GCA_046484255.1 Bacteroidales bacterium
AAAGAACAAGGAACAAAGAACAAGGAACAAAGAACAAGGAACAAAGAACAAGGAACAAAGAACAAGGAACAAAGAACAAGGAACAAGGAACAAATTTAAACATATGAACCTGGCGACGATCGATTGGGCCATTATTGGGTTATATTTTGTTATCAGTATTTCGATAGGCATTTATATGTCACGCCGGGCGGGTCGGAGCACGGGAGATTTTTTTCTTAGCGGCCGGAATTTGCCGTGGTATATAGCCGGGACGAGCATGGTGGCAACTACATTTGCGGCGGATACTCCGCTGGCTATCACTGAGATGGTTGCTGAAAACGGGATTGCGGGGAACTGGCTTTGGTGGAACATGCTTTTCGGAGGTATACTGACGGTTTTCTTTTTTGCGCGTTTGTGGCGTCGTGCAAATATCCTGACGGATTGTGAATTTGTGAGCATTCGTTATAGCGGGGCGCGTGCCCGTTTTCTGCGTGGGTTGCGGGCTGTTTATATAGGGATATTTATGAATATGATCGTGATCGCCTGGGTGAACCTGGCTATGGTGAAGATCGTTACCGTTATGTTTCCGGATGTATCATTTTTTGGGATAAAGGGTTTGGAGATTTTGGGCATTCATTTTTCTTCGGAGCTGTTGATCGTTGGCGCCATGATGCTTTTTGTGGCTGTATATTCTTCGCTTTCCGGAATGTGGGGGATTTCATTTACCGATACGTTTCAGTTTGTTATAGCCATGTCGGGGTCTGTTGTTCTGGCAGTTATGGCTTTGAACCATGCAGATGTGGGTGGGATTTCCGGTTTGAAAGAGCAGTTGCCGGCCTGGGTATTTGATTTCACTCCGGATGTGTCTGCCCAGGCTGAAGCTTTGGGGGGAGGGCAGATGCTGAGGATGGGGATAGTTGCTTTTGTGGCATACCTGGGCGTGCAGTGGTGGGCCAGCTGGTATCCGGGCGCTGAGCCCGGCGGAGGGGGGTACATCGCCCAGCGTATGATGTCTGCCAAAGATGAAAAACACTCGCTGCTGGCTACGCTCTGGTTTAATATCGCGCATTTTGCCCTCCGCCCATGGCCCTGGATCATCGTTGCCCTGGCCGCATTGATCCTCTATCCTGACGAACCGGACAAAGGAGCTACCTATGTGATGGTAATACGCGATATTATGCCGGCCGGGCTGCTGGGTTTGTTGATGGCAGCATTTCTGGCGGCCTATATGTCGACCATAGCCTCTCAAACTGTCTGGGGTACTTCGTATATTATCAACGACCTTTTCAGGCCTTTTATCAAGCCAAACGCCAGTGAACGCTATTATGTCAAAGTCTCCCGTATAACGACCTTTATTCTGCTGTTTTTCTCGCTGATCGTGACCACACAGTTTGATAAAATTTCCGATGCCTGGCGGTTTATCCTGGCATGCAGCGGAGGGATTGGCCTGGTGTTGATCCTGAGGTGGTTCTGGTGGAGGATCAATGCCTGGTCGGAAATCGCTGCCATGCTGGCACCTTACCTGATCTATCCCTACCTGAAAACCCAAACAGAACTGGATTACGAATGGATATTGATCATAATCGTAATCTGGGCAACCGTGATTTGGGGGGCTGTTACTTTTTTGACTGCCCCCACAGACGAAAAAACGCTCAGAGCTTTTTACAAGAGAATACATCCCGGGGGCCGGGGCTGGAGACGTATTGCCCGGGAAATGCCCGAAGTGAAAGGAGATACCGGATATGGAAGATTGCTGATTAACTGGCTGGCCGGATCCCTCATGGTAATGTCTTCTTTGTTTGGCATTGGCAGGCTTATCTTTGCTGAGTATCGCTCTGCCCTGATATATATCGCTTTGGCCCTGATTTCGGCAGCAATTATTGTCTGGCAAATGAATAAACTGGGCTGGAAAAAAGCCGTGCAATAACAGAAGCTTCCTGAACAAGCCAAAAAATCTTTCCAAAAACGTGACAAATCAATTCTAATATTATAACTTTGTCTTTTTTATAGCAAGGTACAAACATCAAAAATTTATAAGCTTATGAATAATGCACTATTTCAATTTGAGCGCCCGGTAAATGAACCGCCAAACTCATATGCGCCGGGGACGAAAGAAAGAAAAGCCTTACAGGCTGAACTGGAACGCCAGCGTTCACAAAAGATCGAAATACCTTTAATTATTGGGGGCAAAGAAGTCAAGACCGGAGATATGGGCAAAGTGGTTATGCCACATGATCATCAGCATGTGTTGGCAGAGTATCATAAGGCCGGGGATCAGGAAGTGCAGATGGCGATCGCAGCTGCAATGGAAGCCAAAAAGCAATGGGCTGAAATGCCCTGGGTGGAACGAGCTTCTATTATGATGCGTGTTGCCGAGTTATTGACTACCAAATATCGATATCTGATGAATGCTTCAACCATGCTTGGTCAAAGCAAGACGCCGCATCAGGCAGAGATCGAGGGTGTTTGTGAAGCTGCTGACTTCCTGCGCTTTAATACCTATTTCGCAGGCCAAATTTACAGGGATCAACCGCTTTCTCCCAAAGGAATTATTAACCGTACGCAATACCGTCCGCTGGAAGGGTTTGTATTTGCTGTTACTCCGTTTAACTTTACGGCTATTGCTTCTAACCTTCCCTTATCCCCTGCTTTGATGGGGAATACGGCCATATGGAAGCCGGCAACCACGGCCTTGCTGTCGAACTACTATCTGATGCAGATATATAAAGAAGCCGGAATGCCTGATGGCGTGGTGAATTTCCTGCCCGGCCGCGGATCGCTGATTGGTAAAAATGTGATGGATAGCGAATTTTTTGCCGGCCTCCATTTTACTGGTTCCAAGCCAACCTTCGATCATCTTTGGAAAAATATTGCAAACAATCTGGAAAAGTACCGCTATTATCCAAGGATCGTCGGCGAAACCGGGGGAAAAGATTTTGTGATGGTCCATAATACCGCCGATCCGCAAGAAGTTGTTACTGCACTGCTGCGCGGCGCTTATGAATATCAGGGACAAAAATGTTCAGCAGCCTCCAGAACCTATATCCCCAAAAGCATGTGGCCGGATATTAAAGCAAAACTGGAAAAGACTATCGCTGAACTGAAAATGGGCGACGTTACGGATTTTGAAAACTTTATGGGGGCTGTTATTGATGAAGCTTCCTTTGATAACCTGGCCTCTTTTATCGATCAGGCTAAAGAAGACAAAGATGCTGAAGTGATCATTGGTGGGGGACATGATAAATCCAAAGGATATTTTATCGAACCAACGGTTATACATACCACTAACCCCAAGTATGCCACTATGGAAGAGGAACTCTTCGGGCCGGTCTTAACGGTATATGTGTATGAAGATGAAAAGTATGAAGAAACACTGGCGTTGCTGGACGAAACATCCATTTTCGCTCTTACGGGAGCAGTATTTGCCAACGACCGTTATGCCGCGTTGACAGCCGTTAATAAGCTGAGAAATGCAGCCGGGAACTTTTATATCAATGATAAACCCACCGGCGCTGTGGTCGGACAACAACCCTTTGGCGGAGCACGTGCTTCCGGCACCAATGATAAAGCGGGGAGTTTTCTGAATTTGACCCGCTGGGTATCCCAACGGGCGATTAAAGAATCGCTGGTGCCACCGACAGACTACAAGTATCCTTATATGGATAAAGAATAAATTTAACAGACGGGCCGGGCTATTGAGCCTGGCCTGTTTTTTTTTGTAAACTAAAAATCATAATGCTATGGCCTTAAAAACAGACAGCAACTATCCGGTTCAGCAGATGCTGGATAAACTTGGGATCGAAGAGAAACAATATGGTGCATCTACAGGCACTCAATGGCTGGAAACCGGAGGGAAGACGGTAACTTCCTACTCTCCCGCTGATGGGAAGTCAATTGCTTCCGTTCAGTTAGCCACGGGAGAAGATTATGAAAAAGTAATGGAAACAGCTCAACAAGCTTTTTTAGAATGGCGAAAAGTACCTGCTCCTGTTCGTGGTGATCTGGTGCGCCAGATGGGCGATGCCCTCAGGGAAAATAAAGAAGAACTGGGCGCTTTGGTTTCTCTGGAAATGGGAAAAATTCACCAGGAAGGTATGGGGGAGGTGCAGGAAATGATCGATATTGCCGATTTTGCCCTGGGGCAGTCGCGTATGCTTTATGGAATGAATTCAAAATCGGAACGGCCGGAGCATAAGCTTAGTGAGCAATATCATCCGCTGGGGATTGTAGGGGTAATAACGGCATTTAACTTTCCGGTTGCTGTTTGGGCCTGGAATACTATGCTGGCTTTGATCGCCGGAGACGTGGTGGTCTGGAAGCCCTCCTCAAAAGTGTATCTCTGTGCTCAGGCTGTGCATAAGATAATGGCCGGCGTGCTTACGAAAAATAATATCCCCGAAGGGGTTATCAATCTGGTCGAAGGTAGCTCTGCCGATATTGGGGATACTATGCTGCAGGACAGCCGTATTCCGCTGGTATCAGCTACAGGCTCCACCCCATTGGGTCGCAGAGTGGCTAAGATCGTCGGTGAACGCCTGGGCAAAACGATCCTGGAACTGGGAGGAAATAACGCTATTATTGTTGCGCCCAGTGCCGACCTGAATAATGCCCTGAATGCAACCCTGTTCGGAGCCGTAGGAACCAGCGGCCAACGCTGTACCACTACCCGGCGAATGATCATTCATGAGTCTGTCTATGACGAGTTTAAAGAAAGACTGGTGAACGCTTACAGGCAATTGCCTGGAAAAATCGGTCACCCACTGAACCCCGAAACTATCGTTGGCCCTATGATCGACAAATACGGAGTGGAAAGCTTTGTGCATGCACAGAAAAAAGTGCAAGAAGAAGGCGGAAAAGTAATCGTCGGAGGAGAAGTGCTTAAGGATGAGCATAATGCGGGAACATATGTGATGCCGGCAGTTGCAGAAGTGGAAAACCATTACCGGATCGTGCAGGAAGAGACTTTTGCTCCGCTGCTTTACCTGATCCGGTATTCAGACTTTGATGAAGCGCTGAAGCTGCATAACGACGTGCCACAAGGCTTGTCGTCCGCTATCTTTTCCAATGATGTGCGGGAAACAGAGAAGTTTCTCTCGGCAGTAGGTTCCGATTGTGGCATTGCCAACGTCAATATCGGCACTTCCGGGGCAGAGATCGGCGGTGCTTTTGGTGGCGAAAAAGAGACCGGCGGCGGACGTGAGTCCGGCTCGGATGCCTGGAAAACATACATGCGCAGGCAAACCAATACGGTAAACTATGGCCGCGAAATGCCGCTGGCACAAGGTATAGAGTTTGACCTGGACTAAGGAATGCCTCCGTGATGTTCTTGATATTGCCGGAGTTTGTGCCTTTAAAGATCCCTTGTAAATGCCGTGAGTTTTGCGGCATTTTTTCTATTGGTGTTTTCTGAAAGATCCCGGTGGCTCGTCCAACTCATGCTGTGTGAACAATAAGGTATTATTACTCGCTCTTGTTATGAACAATCCCTCTTGTGTCAAAGCATAATCGTGGAAGTTTTATTCATATTAATGGCATATGTCCCCGTTCGTTTTAAAGGGTTGTGTGGACAAATATGAACTATTTACTCAGATTTGAGTACGGTCTGAAAACATAAAATTTATTACACCCGCTGAAAATCAGCTTTCCCCCATCCCAAAGGGAGGCTGTTTTGCAGCGGCTTCGTCCTTTGGGGTTCGGAGTAAAAAGCCGGTGAAAGTCAAATGGTTCCTTTTTAGACCGGACTCAATATTTTGTACGGTAGGTTTTTCGATATACGCGTAAATAAAAAAAACATATTAATTCTTGCCTAATTCGTTTTTAAATTGTATTTTTGAAAGATGAGGGGAATAAATGTATTTAGATTAGGATTATTGTCTTTTGAATAACAATTTATTATATAAAACCTATCACTTATGAAGCAAAAAATTTTACTCTATCTTGCTTTACTAATCATTGTTTTATTTGCTTTTACAAGCCAGGCAAGAGCCCAGTGTAATGTAAATGCGGTCGTTCATCCCCAGGCCGTTTGTGCCGGGGAAAAAGTAAGTTTGTCGGCATCCGGAGGATGCGGGTTGCTGATGGGTTCTGGCTTTGACCCCGGAACCATTAGCAGCTTCTGGTCATCCACCAGTGCCAACCCGGTATTTACCATCCCTTGCGGGCAAGGTCCTTCCGGGATTTATGGCTGGGTAGGTACCACCCCTTCGTACTTGCGGACATTGACCACCGTTGACTTTGATGTGTCTTTGGGAAACTGCGAGCTCGAGTGGTATATGCGGTATGGTGCTCAAATCGATAGCGGGGATTGTGAAAATCCTTCCCAACCGGCGGAAGGGGTAAACCTGCAATGGTCAATTGATGCAGGAGCTACCTGGACCAACTTTCCTGGAAATAACCAATATCCCCAGGGCCAGAATAATTATACGGCCTCAGGGGGGGGCGGACAAGGTGATGATTTTATGGGCGTTACAACTCAACCGGGAACAGGTGGCGAATGGGAGCCAACCAGCGGAGGAACTCATGGTGGTAATTATCCGCCCGGAGGTCAACCATCCGATGCCGTGTATTACTGGCATGAATACAAAAGTTCCGTTCCACTCCCGGCGACCTCGGCCAATACCCGCTTCCGCTGGGCACAGCTTGCCAACAGCTCATCAGGCTTTGATGCCTGGGGCATTGATGAAGTAATTATCAAATGCCCTACGGGTAACCTGAACGTAATCTGGAGCCATGGCCCGACAACCCTTAACCCTCCTTCGGTAACTCTCCCACCCCAGGGAGCGAATCCTTATGATACCTGTTTTACCGTTACCGTATCCGATACCATCAACAGTGCAACGGATTCCGTATGTGTTACGGTGAACCCCATTCCGCAGGTCCATATCGGGCACGACCAGGTTCAGCCTGATATGATCACTTATTATGATGAATCTGTTCCCGGAGGACCTTCAGTTAATATTTTAAGTCGCCAATGGAACTTCGGTACACCCTGTGCTGGGATCAGCATAGGGTGTACCGAAGTTCCATTGGCGACTTAAAATATTAACTGAAGGTCCTCCGGGAACAGATTCATCATAATAAGTGATCATATCAGGCTGAACCT
>JAWOBQ010000150.1:0-2694 GCA_046484255.1 Bacteroidales bacterium
CACGAATGTAAGCAGGAAATTTAACGTTTTATTTTTATGCTAAGAGCCTTGAGTCCCGTCTAAAAACACTAAATTTATCACAGCCGCTAAAAATCAGCTTTACCCCCATCCCTAAAGGGAGGCTGATTTTCAGCGGCTTCACCCTTTAGGGTTTGGGGTAAACCGCTGAAAATCAAATGTGACCTTTTTAGACTGGACTCAATCCTGAATTCTCAAAAATTTCCCCTCTTTCATATACAACAAACAATTCGATCTTTGTTATGTTCTAAACTATTCCCCCATTTCTTTTTTTTAATAGTAAAACGTCCGGTTTTTAATAGTAAAGCGTCCGGCAAAAAAGTCACTTTTGATTTTCTGCGGGCGTAATAGATTTTGAATTTTTAGCCCAGACCCGTAACCAAATTGCCCAGGCAATTCGCCATCGTAATTGGCCTTTCCGGGTTGAACAAAGGGATGTATTTGATGATCATCACAAACAAACAGCAAAGGCAAAGATCATATAAGGTGTTGATAGATTGAAGGAGAATTTATGGCAGAATCCGGAGGCCGGAATTCATACCCCAGCCTTAATTAGTGTCTGTCTATAAAGTCGAGTGTTTGATTCAGAAAGTTGTGAAAAAAATTTTAAACCGCATTATACTAGCGTATATGAGGATTTAAAATTTGAGCAACAACGCAAATATCGGACATTATGGACAAACACTAATTTAAAAAAACAATTGCCTTATATTGTAATGCCTGTAGTTTTCTCCAACGATAAACAGAATGATAAACCCACAAATTATAAAAATACGCCATACCATTTTACAATAAATCAAATATTAACGCGTTTGAATACACCAAAAGCAAATTATTAAGTAAAAAAAAGGAAGGATTCGTATGAACTTCAAAATTTTAGGAATTTTCATAGCAAGCCTGTTCATTTTAGCAGGATGCCAGGAAAGCACAGAAAAATCACAAGGAGAAGGAGATGAAGGACAACAGGGAGTAGAAGAAGAAGCTCCCGGCCAACAAGGGCAATCTCCAGACCAGCTTCCCGGTGAGGGCATGCCCGAGGGAGAAGCTGCTGACATCAGTGATGAAGAGCTGGAAAAATTTGTAGATGCTGCCATGAAAGTACAGGAAATCAACCAGGCTACCCAGCAAGAAATGATGAGTTCTGTAGAAGACGAGGGTATGGAAGTAGAGCGATATGGAGAGATCCAGCAATCCATGCAAAACCCGGAAGCGGAATCTGATGCTACAGACGAAGAAATGGAAGTGTTTGGGTTGATCAACCAAAACCTGGAAAAGATCCAGCAGGAATCTCAAACAAAAATAGAAGAGAAAATCGACGAGATCCCAGGCATGAGCATGGAACGCTATATGGAAATCTCCCAGGTTATCCAGAATGATCCTGAACTTCAGCAAAAAATGCAAAGCATTATGCAAAAGGAAATGGGAGGCCAAATGCAACAGCAAGGTCAAAGGCCGCCACAGTGATCAAAAAAGAAGAGAAATAAATCAAAAAGGATCTTAATATCCTTTGCAAAACAGCGCAGCATGCAGCAATATCCGGGGTAAAATATCCCTGTGAATGGATATTGCTGTATGCTGTTTGTTTTTGTTTATCGCCCTGCACATTTCAATGAGAAATAATGAAGGGTGGAAAGGGTTTCATATTCGGCTTCAAAGAATCCCATATGCCCGGCATGTTCCAGTATGAGTGATTCACTATGTGCCGGCATACCCACAAGCTGCAGCATCCTGTTCAGATCTGTGCGGCTGTCTTGTTTTCCAATAATAAACAATATAGGAAGTTGCGTGTTTTGAATAACGTCTGTGGTGCTTTTTCTGCTCTTCATGCCTTTGAGTGCGGCAATTATTCCTTCCGGCTTCATTGCTCCTGCAATTTTCTTTTGATCTTCAATCTTATCTTTCAGATCTTTCCGGAAAGGATTATAATAAAGAGAAGGAATAAAATTCCTGATAAATCCGGTTTTATCCTTTTTTACAAGCTGCACTATCCGCTCCCTGTTTTTTCTTCCCTCTGGTGTATCGGCATCCGGATGCGAATGAAACAATACAATGCCATTAAGGAATTCCGGATAATTCCGGCCAAAAGCCATGGCCACATATCCGCCCATGGAATGCCCTATCAATGTACACTTTTTGATATTTTCTTTCTCCAAAACCTTTTTTACTTCTTCGGCCATAAATTCCATGGAATGTTCCTCGTTATAGCATTCACTCCTCCCATGGCCGGGAAGGTCAGGCATAACCACGGTAAAGTCTTGAGTAAGCGATGGAAGAAAAGGGTTCCACATTTCCATGGATTCCATAAATCCATGCAGTAATACGATAGCCGGTCCGGCACCTTTAATTCTATAATGAAGAGAACACATACACACTATGATTTTGATATTTTCTGCGTTCTGAGTATAACTTGCAGGATCTTATAGGTGGCGGGTATCAACAAATTTTCCTGGGTGGAAGATACTATCAAAATGCTATCGTGACATTAATTGGCACTATCGTAATATTTTTACTAGTAGCATATATTGAGTCAACTAGAATTGAGCTTCCGCTTGCTCATGGAAAAGTTCGAGGTGCTCGAGGCAGATATCCAATTAAATTAATGTACGCCTCTGTTATTCCTGTGATTTTAGTATCTGCACTCTTGGCAAATATTAATATGTTTGCTATGCTTCTTTG
>JAWOBQ010000289.1:0-5041 GCA_046484255.1 Bacteroidales bacterium
CTCCCATCCAAAAGCCATGCCTTTGTTTTCCGTAAAATGAATAATAAACCAGTCGCCCAGAACATGAATATCTTCTCCCAGGTACATATTCAGCTTAATCCAGAACTTCAAAGCCTGGTCTACAAGTAAAATCAAAAAGACAATAAGGACTGCTTTCTTCAAGACTCAGATATTAAGCGGAATTTATTTTCTTTTATTACGGTTCAGCTTAGCCTCAATGCTTAAAGTAGCATGTGGCACACTGCGCAGCCGTTCTTTGGAAATAAGCTTGCCGGTTTCGCGGCATATCCCATAGGTGCCATTTTCAATACGCACCAACGCATTCTCCAGGTTTTGAATAAACTTATGCTGCCGGGCGGCCAACTGGCTGTTCTCTTCCTTGGACAATACCAGATATCCTTCCTCCAGCACTTTAAAGGTGGGGGAAGTATCCGTGGTATCGTTTTCATTACTGTTCGCATACGCATCCGTCAGCATCTTCAGATCACGACGTGCTTCCTCCAGCTTTTTCAGGATCAGCTGCCTGAATTCTTCCAGTTCTTCCCTGGAATACCGAGTTCTTTGTTGTCTCGCTTCTTCTTGTTTCTTTTCTTCAGTCATAACCGTTATTCGTTTTGCCAGAAATGATCTTACACATTAAGACGCTTTCTGAATGTTTATCTTGACTTTTATATTTTCATTTAGGTCTGCCAGGGCATAATCCTCTGTGCTAAAATGCTTTTGCATGGTCAATGTTGAAGCCAACGTTTCGGAGCAAATATATGAAAAATTATCCCGGATCGCTTTATTTAATTTTTGATGTTCTTCAATAATCAAATGGATATGATCGGTAACTTCCAGCCGGCATTCTTTGCGGAGGTTTTGTATCCTGTTAACCAGGTCTCTGGCCAGGCCTTCGGCTTCCAGCTCTTGGGATATCTCCACATCCAGGGCTACGGTATCACGCCCCCAGTTTGCCACGACCAGGCCCGGAATATCTTCGGTATAGATTTCCACATCTTCGCGGCTGATCTCCACGGGTTTGCCCTCCACTTGCAGGCTTATTGCCTGTTCTTTTTCCAGCTTCACGATCTTTTCCTGCTCCATTGAATTAATCGCCGCCGCCAGCTTCTTCATCATCTTTCCATGCTTAGGGCCCAGCTTTTTAAAATCCGGTTTGATTTTTTTCACCAGCACGCCCGCCGTATCTGTGATCAGTTCCATCTCTTTCACATTAACTTCGGCCAGGATCAACTCTCTGACTTTCTCCACCTGCTCTTTGATATGCGCATTATCTACCGGCACGATCATCTTCCGAAGCGGCTGCCGCACCCGGATCCCCTGTTTTTTTCGCAGGGAAAGCACCATAGATGCATATTTTTGAGCCAACTGCATGCGCTCTTCCAGGTTTTTATCAATCTTCTTTTCATGCCATTCCGGGAATGGGGCAATATGTACCGAGGTTTCCTGCATCCGTCCCGCTACATCATTCAGGTCTCTGTATAACCTTTCCATATAGAACGGTGCAATCGGGGCCGCCAAACGCGCTACTACTTCCAGACACTTGTATAACGTCTGATAAGCGGATATCTTATCATTTGTATAATCCCCTTTCCAGAATTTCCTTCGGCTCAAGCGCACATACCAGTTTGACAGGTAATCATACACAAACACCTCTACTGCCCGGCCTACCTTTGTAGGTTCATAATCTTCATACCATGCATCCGCATTTTTTATCAGAGTGTTCAGCTCCGATAATATCCAGCGGTCGATCTCGGGGCGCTGCTCAAAAGGAACATCGTGTTCACTGTATGTAAACCCGTCAATATTCGCATACATAGCGAAAAAATTATAGGTATTGTAAAGGGTCCCGAAAAACTTTCGTTTGACTTCCTCCAGGCCGTTAAGGTCGAATTTAAGGTTATCCCAGGGCTGGGCATTCGTGATCATATACCAGCGCGTAGAGTCGGGCCCATGTTGCTCGATGGTCTCAAAGGGGTCTATCGCATTGCCCAGGCGCTTGGACATCTTGTTGCCCTTCTTGTCCAACACTAATCCGTTAGAAACTACATTTTTAAAGGCCACAGAGTCGGAGACCATCGTAGCAATTGCATGGAGCGTGAAAAACCATCCCCGGGTCTGGTCAACTCCTTCAGCAATAAAATCTGCCGGAAAATTATTCCGGAACTCTCCTTGATCCTCAAACGGGAAATGCTGCTGAGCATAAGGCATCGCGCCACTGTCAAACCACACATCGATCAGATCGGCTTCACGCTTCATTTTTTTTCCTGAATCGGACACCAGCCACACCCGGTCTACATAAGGCCGGTGAAGGTCAATACGTTTATAATTCTCCCCAGACAGATCCTGCATGTCAAAATCGTTTAGGGGATTATTATCCATAATCCCGGCTTTGACCGCTTTATCGATCTCTTGCCTGAGTTGTTTTACCGAGCCTATACACTTCCGTTCTTTCTGATCTTCTGTAGCCCAAATCGGAAGCGGCGTTCCCCAGAACCGGGAACGGGAAAGGTTCCAGTCTACCAGGTTCTCCAGCCAGTTTGCAAACCGCTTTATGCCTGTAGCTGCCGGCTTCCAGTTGATCCTCCTGTTCAACTCCAGCATGCGCTCTTTAAAGGCCGTGGTTTTAATAAACCAGGAATCTAATGGATAATACAGGATCGGCTTATCGGTTCGCCAGCAGTGTGGATACGAGTGCTCGTATTTCTCAGCTAAAAAAGCCCGGTTTTCTTTTTTAAGTTTAATGATAATATCCACATCCACCGGGTTTTGGGTTTTGGGATCAAAATGATCATCATACTCGGGTTTCACAAATCGCCCGGCAAACTCTCCCATTTCTTCCACAAACCTGCCATTTCTATCGACCATAGTCAATGAGCCCATCCCGGTTTCCGCGGCTACCTTAAAGTCGTCCGCACCAAAGCTGGGTGCAATATGTACCACGCCCGTTCCCTCTTCAGTAGTGACAAAGGCACCACTGATCACACGAAAGGCATCCCCGTCTTGTGGCTGTGCATATGGCAGCAATTGCTCATACCGTATCCCCTCTAAATCAGCTCCTTTGAATTCCCTGAGCTGTTCAAAAGGGATCTTTTTATCTCCGCTTTGGTATTCGTCCATTTTCAAAGCGGCATTTTTTTCCGGGAAATATTTTTCTTTACGTTCTTTTGCACAAACCACCGAAACAGGCCGGCCGGTATACCGGTTAAAGGTATTGATCTGCACATAATCGATCTTTTTCCCCACGGCCAGAGCCGTATTCGATGGCAGCGTCCATGGAGTGGTGGTCCAGGCCAAAAGGAAGACTTCGCCATGAGCATCCTCCCCCAAAAATGCTGAATCTTTATCTTTTTTAACCTTAAACTGCGCTACCAGTGAATTATCTTTTACCATTTTATAACAACCCGGCTGGTTAAGCTCATGAGTGCTTAGCCCTGTTCCGGCCGCAGGTGAATATGGCTGAATGGTATACCCCTTGTATAGCAAGTCCCTTTCAAACAACTCCCGGAGTAAATACCATACGGTTTCAATATATTTATTGTCGAACGTAATATAAGGATCATCCAGATTGATCCAGAACCCCATTTTGCGCGTCAGCTCATCCCAAAGGTCTTTGTATTTCATGACCTCCGTACGGCAGGCTTTATTATAGTCTTCTACAGATATCTTCTCTCCAATATCATCTTTGGTGATGCCCAGTGTCTTCTCCACGCTGATCTCTACAGGCAACCCATGGGTGTCCCAGCCTGCCCTGCGCTTGACGTTAAAGCCTTTCATCGTCTTATAACGGCAAAAAATATCTTTTATCGCCCGGGCCATCACATGATGAATGCCCGGTTTGCCATTGGCAGAAGGAGGCCCCTCATAAAAAATAAAAGGTTCGCCCGCTTTGTTCTTCTCCAAACTCTCTTCAAATGTCTTTTCATTGTTCCATAAACCGGAAACCTCCCTGGCAAACTTTATCAGGTCCAAATGCTTGTATTCTGCGTACTTCCGTCTCATTAAACAGGTTTTTTTCACGATATTTTTGCAAGGGGGCAAAATTAATAAAAAAGATGTAAGAGTCCGGTCTAAAAAGGTCACATTTGATTTTCACCGGCTTTTTACCCCGGAATTCCCCGCCTACGCTAATGCTCGCGGTTGGGAACCTGATTTGCTAAAGCTAAGGGGTTTAATCACAGGAGTTTAAAAAAAAAGGAAGTATCTGCAATATATAATTTTATCCTTCGTCGATAACGATCTCGTGCGTTAACTCAGCAGCCTTATTTAACATATGACTCACGCCGCAATACCGCTCCTGAGACAAATTAACGGCTTTATGTATTTTCGACTCGCTAAGGTGCTTGCCTTTAAAAATATACTTAAGCGTAATCTTTTTATAATGTTTTGGATGCTCATCTGTAGACTCTGCGAAAACCTCTACATCAAAAGAATCATAATCTACGCGCATCTTCTTCAACATGGAAACCACATCCATAGAAGTACATCCGGCTAAGGCAACAAGCAGTAAAGGTTTAGGCCTGGGCCCTCTGTTTTTACCCCCTGCTTTTTCAGCCGCATCAATAGTGATTTTATGCCCATTCACCTCAGCATCAAATGCCATTCCCTCTTTCCAGGTTGTTTTTGCTATTTTTTCCATTGGTAATGTTATTTTGTGTAAGAATTATTTAGTCTCTGTCCATAAAGCCCCATTTACTGCGTTACGCTTGCCCGAAAATTGCGCATTTACCTGAGTAAACTGCGCATTTCCGGGCTGCGCAAGCCTTGTAAATGGACCCTTCTGAACAGAGAAATGATCACTAAGACACCTTGTCCACTTTATTGACAGACTCTATTTAGAGCCTGTCAATAAAGTCGAGTGTTTGATTCATACTGTTCGAGACCAAGGCCTGCCCCGTTTCTATCGGGGCGTGCGATAATTATAAACCGCAGTATACTAACGTATATGAGGATTTAAAATTTGAGCAACAACGCAGATATCGGACATTATGGACAAACACTATTTAAGGGTGGCTGTTCTTTATATGCCCTAAATTTAATT
>JAWOBQ010000294.1:0-8740 GCA_046484255.1 Bacteroidales bacterium
GACAGAGGAAGAAAGGGAACAAGCTAAAGAGATGAAAAACCAAATGGAAAAAATGGAGGAACAAATGGAAGATATGCCGGAATCACAGAAAAAAATGATAAAAAGACGAATGGCTAAGGCAAACTCATTTCTTATGGAAGGGGAAATGAGCAATACGACGACAATAAATGGGATAGAGGTAAATGCAGGATTGTCTGATGAGTTGTTTGAGGGTAGTGAGTTATAATAACTGCTGATGGGTTAGGAACCCAAATGTATATCTGCTTGGTGTTTGTCTATAATGTCCGGGTTCTTCCTTATTCCCGTATTTAAAATAGTCAGTTACCAGAAGAAATTCCTTGCTTTTAAGTGCTTCGTAAGCCCCCGATAACTACGGTGAAGGCATCGAAGGTGAATCCACTCAATCCACTCAATCCACTCAATCCATAATTCGTACGATGCACTGTGCTATTTTTCAGGCGATAAAGCCATGAAACATGTTATGCAATAAGGCAGAATTATTCAGGCCGGCGCAGGAGTTCTGAAATTATTAGCTGATTGCAGGTTTTGGGTTTTGAATTTATTTTGTAATTTGGCAGCACAATAACAGAAGAAATAAAGGATAATGAGCAGTAAAGTTTTTTTAATCACGGGAGGTAGTTCAGGTATAGGCTTAAGGCTGGCAGAGAAATTGTCAGTTAACAACAATCACAAGGTTATTTCTTTCAGCCGGAGCCGTGAAAAGATAGACAGGGCATTAAAGCAGATGCCGCATTTGGAAGGAAAAGCAGACTTTGTTACGGGGGATGCTTCCTGTATGGCGGATATAAAAAAATTGTTTTCATATCTGCAAAAAGAATATGGTGTTATACATGGATTGGTTAATAATGCCGCGATCTTAAATAAAGGAACCATGGAAACGATTAGTGTGGAAGAGTGGAAGCATACAATGGATATAAATTTGAGCGGCCCGTATATGCTGACTAAAATCTTGTTGCCATTATTAAAGCAGGCGGGGGGGAGTGCTGTTGTAAACATATCATCGGTAGCGGGATTAAAGCCGGGCACCAGCATTGCTTATTCTGTATCCAAGGCCGGTCTTGATATGCTTACGCGGTTTTTGGCCGGCGATCTGGCCCCTTACAAAATACGCGTAAACTCTATTAATCCCGGATTAGTAAAGACCAATATACACATGGATAACCAGGTAGTTCCTGATAAAATCGCTTATAATACCATGCTTGAAAAGGCATATAAACGTTATCCCGCGGGAAGAGTAGGAGAAGCTGACGATATCGCCAGTATGGCAGAATATTTGCTCTCAGAAAAAGCGGCCTGGATCACCGGAAGTATTATTCCGGTCGATGGAGGGATAATGGTGGAAAACGATTTGATCCCGCCCAAAGAAAACCATCAATAAAAATATAGTATAATCCACTGAAAACCAACTACCCCTTAGAATGGGCAAAGCTGATTTTCAGTGGATGCAATGAATTTGGTGTTTTTAGACCAGACTCATTATTCATAAAAAACAAATATGCGTCCAGTCTAAAAAGGTCACATTTGATTTTTAGCGGTTTACCCCAAACCCTGAAGGGTGAAGCCACTGAAAATCAGCCTCCCTTTAGGGATGAGGTAAAGCTGATTTTTAGCGGCTGTGATAAATTTAGTGTTTTTAGACCGGACTCAAATATTTTCCTATAAAGGAAAGCTGTGGCTGTTCTTTAATCCGAAAGTTGTTGGTATATGTATGCTTGTGCGCCTAATATCACAGGGATATATATAATGAGATAAATAAAGTTCAGAAAAGGGATAATCAAAGGAATTGATAATATTAAGTAACTTAAGAACATAGTTACTTTATGTCCATAGGTTAATTTGTTACTTTCTTTTAACGCAGAAGAAGGATCTGTGCCTTTATCAATCAGAATAAGTAAGGCCAGGCTCCAACTTATACTGATTATAATTGCGGGGACTATCATGAAAAGAAGAGCAGGCAAAAGAACTATTGATTTCAGGCCCTGAAGCATAAAAAATTCCCCCATGTATCTTCTGTACTTTCCATCAAATATTTCAGTGGGAGAAATCATTTTGCCCTTACTCAGGCTCAGGGGCAAGGACATCATGGCAATAGTCGTTCCCACATTCAGGTAGGGAATCCAAATGGTGATCACCCATAGGATATAAGCTAAGATTAATGAAATAATGTTTTTGAAACCGATTTTGAAACCGTTGCTAAGAACGTCACTTAAAGATAATTTTTTTTCTTCCATAATAATTTCATTTTGGTTAATAAAACTTTAATTGTATGACATTTATAGGTCAATTTTTTTTCTTTTTTACCTGACAATTTTGACAAAAAATTTTTATATAAAAAATTGGTGTATCATATTTTTTTCAAATATATATAATTTTTTTTTTAATGCGAATAAAATTGATCTTTATTTTTTGAGAGTTCATTAATTTCAGGCTATCCGCTGCGTTGCGAAAGCCTTGAAACAGATTACTATATCTGGGACTTTCGGCGCCTTGCATCTGCCTAAACATAATGCATGAATAATACAGGTTAAAATCGGAACATTCACTTTTTTTATTGGAGACGTTTGAGCCTGGACTAAAAACTCAAAAATTATTACACTTACTGAAGATCAGCTTTTTCTCTTTCTTAAAAAAAGGCTGATTTTCAGCGGCTTAACCCTTCAGGTTTCGGGGAAAAAGCCGTTAAAAATCAAATGTTCCTTTTTTAGGCCGAAGCAGGTTTGTTTTTTTGAAAAATTATTTATAAATTTGATATAGTTTATGGGAGTCTGAACAGGAAGTTTTCCGGCTATTTTGATTTTTTGACGATGGATGAGTTTAATATTCAGATTTATGAAACAAATTTACATATTTCTTTTTTTATTGCTGCAGGGGTTTGTTTACGGGCAATACGACGGAGGTTATTCCGGTGGACGTCAGGCATCTATGGGTGGTTCTGCTGTGATGTTGCATGATGGGTGGAGTAGTTTAAATAATCCGGCCGGTTTGGCGGCTGGAGAAAATATCACTGCAGGCATTTTTTATGAGATGCGATTTGGTATGCCCGAGTTCAGTACAAGGGGTGCCACTTTTCAGTATCCCGTCAACTCCGGAAGTTTTGGGCTGGCCTTTAGCTGGTATGGTTTTGATATATATAATGAAAAGCGCTTTGTGTTGGCATATGGGAGGGAACTTTTTCCCGGATTTTATGCCGGGCTCAGTTTGGATTATTTGCATACCCATCTCAATGATCAAACCGGGCTGCTTACAGGCAATAAAGGGAATATTACGTTTCAGGCCGGGCTTCAGGCCCGTTTGTCGCAACAAGTCTGGCTTGGCTTTTCAGTTTTTAATCCCTGGACCGTCGGCTTGTCTGAATATGATGCAGATAATGTCCCGGCCGTAATGCGCCTGGGGCTTTCCTATGAGGCCGGGGATGACTTCCTGATTGTGCTGGAATCGGAGCAAAACCTCAGGCATAAGCTGCGCTTTAAATCCGGCCTGGAGTATCAGATCAATGAGAAATTCCTGGCACGTGGCGGTATTAATACAAATCCCACTGCCTATAGTTTTGGCGCAGGATTGGAATTCCAGGGGATTGTATTTGATATAACTGCGGTGTATCACCTTGTATTAGGGTATTCTCCGCATGGGTCTTTTTTATATGAATTCCATTCACGCCGGTAGTCAAAACCTCCGGCCTAAGGGATCAAAGTTTTTGTAGATATGATGTATGGAAATTGCTCATATAGATTAATATTTATTACACGCTTAGGTCGAAGGCAATCTTTTGATCGTTACAAGGATCCGTTGGTCAATTTTTTGAAGGGTTTGTTTTGTTTGTGTTGTGTTCTCTTTGGGGGTATTAACCATAAGCTTGTCGCACAGGAAGAGGATGTTGTTATTCCTCAAAAAGTTATGGAGAGTATTGAAAAACATGCAAGTGAACAGGATGAAACCTTTGATTATAGTTCAATAATGGATGATCTGGTATATTTAATGGAGCATCCGTTAAATCTTAATACTGCAAAAAGAGAGGACTTTCAGCCCCTGATTTTTTTAAATGATCTTCAGGTCAATGATATAATTAATAAACGCGATCGTTTGGGGGGCTATAAGAATATGTTTCAGCTTCAGTTGTTGGGATCATTAAGTTACACGGATATTCAAAACCTGAGCCATTTTGTATATCCGGGACCGGTAATAGAAGAGGGGGCGGGCAAGCTTAAGCGTTCCCTGAAGTATGGGCGTCATGATGTTTTTATACGTTATGAACGGACAATAGAAGAAAGAGAGGGGTATAAATCTGTTGCTGATTCGATTCTGGAACAAAGCCCAAATAAGCGCTATTTAGGTAATCCGGATAAGTATTATCTGAGATATTCATATCGTAGTCGAAATATACGTTGGGGCATAAATGCTGAAAAAGACCCCGGCGAAGAGTTTTTTTCAGGGTATCAGCCGCAGGGTTTTGATTTTTATTCAGGATATGTGATGGTTAAAGATCTTCGCTGGACAGACAAGTTGATCATTGGTGATTTTACCCTGCAGTCGGGACAGGGATTGGCGTTATGGCCGGGGATGTCCTTTGGCAAGTCGTTTGGTGCCACCTCTGTGCGAAAACAATCGAGAGGTTTGCAGCCCAGTACTTCAATGAATGAATCCGGATACTTTCGTGGAATTGCCGCCCGGAAAAAATGGGGACCTATGTATTTTTCTACATTTTACTCCCGGGCGAAGCGTGATGCCAACGTAAAGGAGCGGGATCCGCGGGGCAGGGTAACGACCATTAGCAGTTTGCAGCAGACCGGATACCATAATACGGAATCCCGGATAAAGAATAAACATGCAGTGCGTGAAGAAATAGTGGGAGCAAGTATTTTTGCCCGCCCCGGAAATTTTAAACTGGGTGCGACAGCTTATCACTTTAGCCTTAATGCTTCTTTGGTGCAGCGGAAACAGTTATACAGTAAATTCCGGTTTTCGGGTAGGGAAAGGGTTGTGGCTGGTGTCGATTATGAGTATAACCGGCGGAATTTTATCTTTTTTGGAGAAACTGCCTGGTCAGATAATGGCGGCTGGGGTAGCATTAACGGATTTATATTCAGGCCCGCCGGTGGAATATTCCTTAGCGTGTTGCATAGATTCTTTGGCAGAGATTATCAGAATATAAAGGGAAGTGCTTTTGGAGAAAACAGTAAAAATCAAAATGAAAAAGGATTATATGCCGCTATTAAAGCACAGTTCAATAAGCAACTATCGTTAAATGCTTATGCAGACCACTTTCAGTTTGACTGGCTCAGCTATCGGGTGGATGCCCCTTCCCGGGGAAGTGAATATCGCTTACGAATGGATTATGAGCCTTCCTCCGGCGACTGGAATATGTATTTAAAATACCGCTACGAACAAAAAATGCAAAACCCAACGGATGCCACCCTAAAAATTTATCAGCCTAAAAAGCGTCAAAAGCAAGGTCTATGCCTTGCTATTTCCTGGAATGCTAATTCGTGGCTTCACTTTAATAACCGGGCGCAATGGACAGGGATCCAAATGCAGGGAGAAAAACCTGAAGATGGCTGGCTGGTTTATCAGGATATACTGCTTCGCCCGGCGAAAAAACCATTGGCTGTGTCATTCCGGTATGCTCTTTTTAATACGGTATCTTACAATGCTCGTTTGTATGCTTATGAGCATGATGTTTTATATGCCTTTTCAATTCCAGCGTATTATTATCAGGGATTCCGCTCTTATCTGATGATAAAATATGCGATTACTGAAGGCATAGACTTTTGGATCAAAATAGCACGTTCAACCTATATGGATCGTGAGACCACAGGAAGTGGTTTAAATCAAATCGATGAGCCCCATAAGACCGATTTGAAAGTACAACTCAGAATAAAGTTTTAAGAACCGAATGGTGAAGGTATTTTTCTGCGCTTTATTTTCGTAAACCGGTAATTTATAGACGCTCTTATAACCCATTCATATTCGGAACTCTTCTATGCCGGAATTTTCGGTATGAAGAGAAATGATTGGACCGTCGAATTGTGAAAAACGGCAAATCCACATTTTATTGAGCCGGCATGTTCACTGAGCGACCGCTGGGTTTAGCATTCGCAGGATAGAAGGGAAGGCAAAAAAACCCGGGAATGAATACTCCCGGGTTTTTATCTCAGAAACGAATGCTCTCTTTATTCTTTTAAGCCGGTTCTTTTCAGGAATGGTTCGATCGTCGGTTCCTCTCCGCGGAACTTTTTATAGGCCTCCATTCCTTCATAGATACCATTTTTCGCCATAATATATTTTCGGAATTTTTGGGCCAGTTCCGGGTTGAAGATGTTCTCGGTTTCTTTGAATGCGGCATAAGCATCAGCATCCAGTACCGCAGCCCATCGATACACATAATATCCTGCAGCATACCCTGAGCCAAAGATATGCTGGAAGTTAGTAGTGCGGTACCTGGGAATAATTTCATCAATCAGCCCGATGCGGTCCATTACTTTTTCTTCAAATTCATTGACATCAATATCCGGGGTTATTTCAGCGGTATGCCAATCCATATCCAGGAAAGCGGCGGCAAGGTATTCTGTTTGGATAAATCCTTGATTAAAGTGTCCGCTTTTTTCAATTTTTTCCACTAGCTTATCCGGTATAGGCTCATTGGTTTCATGATGAATGGCATATTCTTTAAGTAATTCTTTTTCAGCGGCGTAGTTTTCAAGTATTTGGGAGGGCAGTTCAACAAAGTCTCTGGGGACGCTTCTGCTGGTTCTGTTGTATTTGCCATCTGCAAAAAAGTTGTGTAGCGCATGGCCAAATTCATGGAAGTATGTTGTGGTTTCATCCCAGCTAAGCATAGCCGGATTATCTCCGCTAGGGCGGGTAAAGTTCATTACAATCGTGACCAGCGGAGATATTTTCTCTCCGTTTTCATAATGGCCCGGGCGATATGTTCCGCACCAGGCACCGCTGCGTTTGCTCGGTCTTGGGTGAGGGTCAATATAAAGAATGCCCAAATGGCTGTTGTCATGGTCGAAGACTTCATAAGCTTTTACTTCTTTGTGATATACAGGCACTTCCGGACGTGGCTCAAATGTTAGTCCATAAAGCTTGTTCGCCAGAAGGAAGATCCCTTCCGTTACATTATCAAATGTAAAGTAGGGCTTTAATTCATCTTCATCCAGATCATACTTGTCTTTGCGAATAAGTTCCGAATAATACCACCAGTCCCAGGCTTCCAGATCATAGTCTTCTTCCCGCTCATCAATCAATGCCTGCATCTCATCCCGCTCTTCCCTGGCCCGGTTTAATGAGGGATCCCAGACCTCATTCAGAAAGTCATATACATTTTCCGGGGTTTTAGCCATTTGAATATCAGTAAAATACCGGGCATAGTTATCAAAACCAAGCATGCGTGACATTTCCTGGCGTAAAGTAAGAAGTTCTTTGAAAAGTTCTTTATTATCGTGTTCATTATCGTTATCTCCGCGATTGATATAAGCCTTAAAGATCTTTTCCCGCAAATTTCGACGTTCTGAATAGGTTACAAAAGGGATCCAACTGGGTTTTGAAAGTGTAAACACATACTTGCCTTCTTTGCCTTCATTTTCAGCCTGGTCTGCGGCTGCTTCTATTACATGCTCCGGAAGGCCTTCCAATTCCTCTTTGCTTTCCAGAACAAGCTTGAAATTATTGTTCTCAGCTAGCAGGTTGTCCCTGAGTTCCAGAGAGACCATATCCATGCGCTCATTGATCTCTTTCAGCCGCTCACGCTCACCTTCCGGTAAAGCTACCCCCTTGCGCTCAAAGTCTTCGTAAACTTTTTCCACCAAACGAAGATCTTCACGCTCGAGATCCAACGCTTCACGCTGTTCATAAACCGATTTGATTTTGTTGAACAAATCCATGTTGAAATAAATGCTGTTCTGGTGACGGGATAACATGGGCGTTACTTCGCGGGCGATCTCCTGTAGTGTATCTGAAGTCTCGGCACTGCGAAGCCCACTAAAAATGGCGGTTACCCTGCGTAATGTCTTTCCGGCATCATCATAAGCTACAATAGTGTTTTTAAAATCAGGAGCATCAGAGTTTTTAGTAATGGCTGCCAGCTCTTGATTGTGCTCCTCAATTGCTGCCTCTATAGCCGGCTTAAAATGTTTTTCCTTAATTTTATCAAAAGGAGGGGCGTTAAAAGGGGTGTCAAATTCAGCCAACAAGGGATTATCATGTTTCCCTTTTTCCTCTGTCTTGCATGCTGATAATACCATAATGAACCCAATTAATAAATACGTTAATTTTTTCATAGCGATTATTTTAATATTTCAAAAATATGAATTCTTCCTGTTATGTATAATGCCTTGAAATTACTGATAGCCGCTCATTTTTGAGATTGCTGACAGTATCCGTGATCAATATGGGTTATAAGCGTAAAAATTTGCCCGGATTGATCATGTTTTTTAAGAAGGTTGCTAAACAGAAACCTTTTGTAATACAGTATGAAACAATTAATCTGAATGAACTCTCTATTATTCTGCCGGACTAGAAATCCGGGTATATGAGTCTGCCAACGTTTGTATAGAGATGCCAAAAGTATAATTTTTTTGGCAATAACTTATCATGAAATAAAAAATCATGGATGCGTCCGGTCTAAAAAGGGCACATTAGATTTTCAGCGGCTTTTTACCCCAAACCCTAAAGGGAGAAGCCGCTGAAAATCAGCCTCCCTTTAGGGATGGGGTAAAGC
>JAWOBQ010000341.1:0-3225 GCA_046484255.1 Bacteroidales bacterium
TATGAGATTTATGACGTCAGGTAAGCAGGAGTTCTATGGAAGTGTATGGAAATTAATGTAATAAATATTAACCCGGAAGCTGAAAAAAGGCAGTGCAAAGCGGTTTAAGGAGTTATTGTATAAAGCACAGTTGGGTGGAGTATAAAACTATAGTTTCATTTTCTATCTATTGATCAATTTTATTGTTCTTAATACGGCCCTTTGCAAGCTTTTTTTTCTGATCCTTATTGCCCAATAAAAAAACGGTTTTTTGTAGTTTTGTTTCTTTCAAAACAAAAAATGTATGTATATCAAAAGCTACAAACTATCCGGTATGCTCTTGATGTTGGGATTATTCATATTATCTTCCTCTTCTGGCTCTGCAAATTCCGGTGCATCACCTCCTAAACCTGTCTCTTGGTGGAACCTGGACCGTTACGAAGTCAATCATGTAACCGGCCGGGTTACCGGCATACACGATGAGATCAGCAGGCGTTTTCATTATACACGCAATGCCTCGGGCGAACTGATTAGGTACCCTACCCATGTGAGGCGCAAGGCTAAATCGGCTCCAAAGATTACAGGTGCCTTTACCGTTGAGGCCTGGGTAGCACCTCAGCAACATGCACCGCATTGGAATCCGGTTTTTGATCAGGGCATTAACATGCCAACGCAAAATATTGACAGGGAAAAAAGGCATCCGGGCCTGGTCGGCACTAAATTTGGGGGTATCGAACTTTCAAGAGTGGTTGATGAAGATCCCATCTTTCTCGATGGTTTCGACAAGGACTGGAGCGATGGAGATAACGGTTGGTCGGGCAGGTGGCGCGGCTATCTGAAAGCACCTTATACGGGAAAGGTGAAATTCACTGCTGAAGCTGACGACGGCGTCAGGCTGAAGATAGGAGATCGGACTGTAATAGACGGATGGGGCAGGGGAGAAGACCGTACAGGTGAGATCAGCATGGAGAAGGGAAAGTTCTATCCTGTGGTTGTGGAGTATTATCGGGATGGTGGGGACAGCTATCTCCGTCTTTTCTGGGAGTGGAATGAAGGTTCCGGAAGCCAGATCCCACTGGATGCTGTGTTTCATACCAACAAAGAAATTACTTTGGCAGAGAAGGAGATTGACTATCAACCGGTAAGCCCCGATGAGAAGACACGCCTGTCGTTCGGCATCAGCCCCGAAGGTAAGCCGGCGATAAAAATGAACCTGGATGGAAGCGTAGAAACATTTTACTGCGAAAAAAGCATTCCGCTTGAAACGTGGTCTCATATAGCTGTCAGCTGCAATGGAAACGAAACCGGGAAGTTTTTTATTAACGGGGAACAGGCCGGTTCTTTCGAGCTGCCCTCAGAACTCATCCCGAAGGAAGGTGGTGATTTGTATATAGGTAAGAGCCACAGAGAACAAGGCAAGCCGTATAGCCTGAAGGAGTTTACCGGCATCGTTGGATCGACCCGGTTATACGATGAAAGTATCAGTCAGAATACAATTCATACAACATACCAGGAAAACAGAACAGACTATGAAAGGCCGGCGGAAGCAGTTGAGCCGTTTCGGCATATTAATGTTTATGATGAGCCGGGACGATATGCCGGCTGGCCGGCCAATGGCGGAATGTGGCAGTGGGATGATGAGATCGCCGTGGCCTTTGAGGTAGGCTGGTTTGATGAACAGCCCGATGCTATGGACGGACATGCCAAGGATGATGACAAAAGTAACGTAGACTTTATTGCCCGAAGCAAGGATGGAGGCGAGACATGGACATATAAAGAATATCCCATGCTTGATCCCCCGGAAGATTCCATAAAACCTTTCACAGGTTCCATGGAATTCACCCATCCTGATTTTGCATTCAAGAGTTTTGGAAGCCGTTTCTATTATTCATACAACCGGGGTAAAACCTGGAAAGGGCCTTTTCAATTGAGTGTGGAAGGTGTTAACCGCAAGCTGTCGGCGAGAACGGATTATTTGGTCGAAGACGATACCACAGCCTATTTTTTCTTTTCAGTAGAACCTAAAGGTAAGGAGGACAGGGCATTTTGTGCTTATACCGATGACGGGGGGCAAACTCTGCAATTTCGCGGATGGATGACCGATCCCTCGCCCGAACCATGGGAACGATGGGTTATGCCTTCTACTATCCAGTTGTCGGGGACCCATCTTATTTCCGCGTTGCGAAGAAAAATCAACATCCGCCGTGACGGAAAACCCGATTCTACAAGAAACTGGATTGATGTCTATCAATCAGCAGACGATGGAAGAAGCTGGAAGTTTCTTAGTAAGGTGGCCCAAACGGGTAAACCGAACAATCCCTATAACGGCAATCCTCCATCCATGATCAGGCTCGACGACGGCCGGCTTTGTGTCACCTATGCCGTACGAGATATGCCCGGCCGTTTATGCGCAAGGATAAGCAGCGACAACGGCAAAACGTGGGGTAAGGAAATCATTCTCCGGCAGGATGCAAGGAATTGGGATATCGGCTATACCCGGTCGGTGCAGAGACCGGACGGACAGGTGCTGACCGTGTACTATTTTGCCACCCCCGGGAACCGCAATCAGTTTATAGCGGCAACAATATGGGACCCTGATGTGAAGTTTGCCCGGTAAGCCTGAACGTAATTTTAATTTTCATTGGCTTCCTCCAATGCTATTTATTTTTCCGTAGGACAAACTCTAACCCGAATTATAAACCTTACTTTGTTTGTTTATGAATGCGGGATGGTTTGCGTGAATGATCCAGGCTCGCCTGCGCCAAGCTCCGGGCGCTTGCGCTAAAGCTTCAGCGACAGCGTGCGGAGCAGGTTACCCTGCATTAGGCGCTTACTTTTTATTTTCGTGCATTTTTTGGCAGAAAATGAAATTCTAATATCTAATTTCGAAATTCTAAACAATATCAAATGACCAAATAAAGAAATATCAAAACGAACAAAATAGGGTTCCTGTTTTGATTATTAAAATATTGGATCATTGGAATTTGTTTGGAATTTAGGATTTAGATTTAGGATTTCCAGTTTATCTGGGTTAGGAAATTAAACATAATATTGTGTCAGCTTCTTTCTTCTGTATTCAAAAATTTCATCCAGCTTTTTTCTGATAAAAAACCGGTTGGCCAGTGTTCCCAGGAATCCAAAAGGGGGTTGATAAGTCACCAGGTCAGTCATCAGAACACCTCGATCCATGGGAGTAATTGTGTGCTCGTGATGCCACATTTTGTAGGGACCCAACCGTTGTTCATC
>JAWOBQ010000355.1:0-4102 GCA_046484255.1 Bacteroidales bacterium
CTCGGCCACATGTGGACAAACTGGACCGCAACAACAGAGGTCAATGATTCAGAAAGCGCCTACAGGGTTCGCCTGCGTCATAATAGTGATGGTTTTTTCATTTGCGATTTTAATGATAAAAATACTGGCTTTTCTGTCAGATGTGTGAAAGAATAGGGTGTACATAGATCAGAGTAAAATATTATAGTAGATTCGTAAGCCTCCGGGTAAGTACATCTTTGATACTTAACTTTTCCTGCTTAATATTAGCGAGGCAATAGCCGGGATAATTCACTTGACTTGCATTCGGGCAGCGCCTCCAGGGTTTCTTTGAGCCACCGGTAGGGTTCAATATTATTGATCTTGCAAGTGCCAAGAAAAGAATAGATCATTGCCGCGTTTTGGGCAGCTTCATGGGAGCCACAGAACAAATAGTTCTTTCTTCCCAAATTATGTAAAGCTTTACATAATTTGGGTTATGCATAGAAAAAGATTATGCAAAGCGGTCGTTATATTTTAATCTCATAATCAACTAATTAATATATTCACAAACTGTAATTGCTTTCCATAATTTTCCATTTAATTTGGTTTTGTAGTGGAACTGTTTCCACTATTAAACTCATTAGTTATGGAGAATAATAAAAAGACTTTTGAAGAATTAACAGTTGGAGCTGTAAAGTGCTTAAAAGAAAAGCTGCATCGTACATCTGCCACCCAGCATCATTACATCGTACTTTGGAACCGCGTTAAAAAGTACATGGATTCCAGAAAAATCAGGTTCCTTGATTCTATTGTTTGTGATGGTTTTTTGGAGCATGAGTATTCAAAGCGGGATTTTAATGACCTGACAAAAAGAGACCGCGACGCAATTAAAGCTGTGGAAGTTTTGAAGGAATATATCCAAAGCGGAACTCTTGTACCCAAAAAAGAGGTGCCTGTTTTTAATGGTTCAATTGGAAAGTTGATGGTCCGGTATTTAGCCTACAAAGCAACCTTGAGGCTTGCACAACATACCCTGTATGAATATGAACAGCACTTATTTCGATTCCTTGTTTTCCTGAACGGGAAAAACATAACGGAGATAAAGGCTGTTAACCAGTTACACTTTCTGCTTTACCTCAAAGGAATAGACCCCCGGTATTCTTCATTGGCTCATATGGCCATCCGAATACTCCGAGACTTCTTCAGGTATCTGTATCACCAGAAATTATTAGATATCGATGTTTCCGTGTTTCTCCCGAAAGACAGTTATAACAAGCAGTCCAAACTTCCATCAACTTACAAGAAACAGGAAGTGGAAACATTGATTAACTCCATTGACAGGTCATCCCGTACAGGGAAACGGAATTATGCAATTATTCTGCTGGCTGCACGGTTAGGCTTACGAGCCTCGGATATTATTAATCTGAAATTTAAGAATCTGCTCTGGGAAAGGGATGTTATACGAATCAGGCAATATAAAACAGGTAATGAATTGGAACTTCCCTTGCTGCCGGAGATCGGCAACGCGCTAATCGATTACCTGAAATACAGCCGTCCTGTTTCTGATGATCCCCATGTATTCCTTGTAGCCAGGTCTCCATTTAACCCAATGTGCCGTTCCGGCGTGGGAGCTGTTGTTCAAAATGCATTTTCCACCGCCAGTATCGCTACCGGCAACCGGAAGCATGGTCCCCATGCGCTTCGTCATAGTCTGGCCGGTTTTTTATTAGAAAGCAGGGTTACATTACCGGTCATATCAGAAGTACTGGGGCATGAAAAATCAGAATCAACCAGATTTTATCTTCGCGTGGATGTGACCTCACTTAAAAAATGCATGCTTGAAGTACCTTCAGTTGATCCATTGTTCTATTCACAGAAAGGAGGGTTCTTTTATGAATAAAAAACACTTCATTGGAATATATGCCCCCTATATAAAAGATTTTATTGCATTGAAGCGGGGCCTTGGATTTAAATACGATACAGAGTCATTCATCTATTCAATTTTTGATCGTTTTACCATCCAAAGAGGAGAAAGAACAGTTGGGATAACCCGAGAATTGGCAAATGAATGGTGTAAAAAAAATAAAAATGAATCGGATTCTTACCGGAAACACCGGGCTATATGCCTCAGCCAGTTATCATCTTACCTGAGCCAGACCGGGATCCGTTCTTACATTCCGCAGATACCTGTTCTCCACTCCACTTTCACTCCGTACATTTTCTCAAAAAATGAAGTGATGGCTCTTTTTAATGCGGCGGATCAACTTCGGGCAAAGAGGAGGAGTATGAAAACCATCCTGTTTTCCATTCCTGTACTATTAAGATTTTTATATGCTACCGGGGTAAGAATAAGTGAAGCTCTATATTTAAAGAACAAGGACATCAACCTTGATGATAATTATTTTATACTCAGGGACAGTAAAAACGGGAAGGAAAGGATGATCCCCATATCCCAATCACTGGCAGTGGTTTGCAGGGAATATGTAGCTAATCGGAATAAACTTCCTTTAAATCAACCAAGAAATGAATACTTTTTTATCTCAGCTAACGGCTCCGTAATTAAAAGGGATGCTGTTTACAGGAACTTCAGGAAAATCCTGAAAAGTGCCGGGATTGATTTCTTAGGCGAACATCGTGGACCACGAATCCATGATTTACGCCATACCTTCAGCGTTCACTCCCTGTCAATGATGACAGAATCCGGCATAGATCTGTACTGTTCATTGCCTATACTTTCCACTTACCTTGGACATCAGTCCCTACAGGCTACAAACTCTTATGTCCGGTTAACTGCAGAAATATATCCGGAATTACTAAAGGATGTGGATACCATTTGTCTTAATGTTTTTCCAAAAATATAATGCTATGGAAGCTACTGATTTTTCCAAATACTTGACGGGCTTTTTAACGAACTATTTACCACACGAAAGGGGAGCCTCAACAAACACGATATCTTCTTACAGGTATACTTTCGTTTTGTTTATCCGGTTTATGGAGCAGAAAAGGAATATCAAGGTCAATAAACTGGCGATAAAAGATATAAAGCAGCAAACAATAGTGGAGTTCCTGAATTGGTTACAGTCTGATCGTAAAAACAGCAATGCCACGAGAAACTTGCGCCTCGCCGCCATACATTCTTTCTTTAAGTATATCCAGTATTTTGCTCCGGATAACCTTTATGAATACCAGAGCATTTTGTCTGTAAAAGTAAAGAAGAAAGAAAAAACGGCAATAAATTACCTGACTCTGGACGGTATTCGGTTGCTACTTGAGCAACCGGATAGAACGACACTCAGAGGACGAAGGGACCTCGCATTGCTTTCTTTGATGTATGATACAGGGGCAAGGGTTCAGGAGATTATTGATCTAATTCCCTCAGCATTACATCTTGACAAACCTACGACTATCCGTATTACCGGGAAGGGAAATAAAACACGTATAATTCCTTTGCTAGAAGACCAGGTTATTATACTGAAAAGTTATCTGTCAGAGAACGATCTGACAAAGCCCTTTGCAGGATCTTATCCGCTTTTCTTTAATAACCGTAGAGAAAAGCTCACCCGTGCCGGAGTAACTTATATTTTAGAAAAATATGCAGATAAGGCCAGGCAAACAGATCAAAGCCTAATCCCTGATAAAATTAGTTGTCATATCATCAGACACTCAAAGGCCATGCACTTGCTGCAAGCAGGTGTAAATCTTATCTACATACGGGATATTTTAGGACACATATCGGTGGAAACCACAGAAATTTATGCCAGGGCTGATTCTAAGCAAAAAAGGGAAGCAATTGAAAAAGCTTATGTAGATGTTGTAAATAATGAGGAACCTATATGGCAGGATAATAAAAATTTACTAAACTGGCTAATGAGTCTCTGAAAAAAAAAGTTATGCAAAGCAATTGTTATTCATCATCTCATTATTTTGTTGTTTATAAAAAAGATACAAAATATTGCTTTGCATAATCTTTTTCTATGCATAACCCAAATTATGTAAAGCTTTACATAATTTGGGAAGAAAGAACTATTTGTTCTGTGGCTCCCATGAAGCTGCCCAAAACGCGGCAATGATCTATTCTTTTCTTGGCACTTGCAAGATCAATAATATTGAACCCTACCGGTGGCTCAAAGAAACCCTGGAG
>JAWOBQ010000080.1:0-6107 GCA_046484255.1 Bacteroidales bacterium
TTTATATGCTCCAGGGCCGGTTCCCCGGAGGGGAGTAGCACTTCAAAGTTTTTTATTCACACAAGACCGGCATTCCGCTATTCGTTGGCAATAATTTTAAATTCTGTTCTCCGGTTTTTCTGTCGTCCTTCTTCGGTTTCATTATCCGCTATAGGTTTCTCAAATCCATAGCCTGCATATTCCATCCGGTCCTTATCAATTCCTTTTTGGATCAAATAATCTACTACCGCTTTAGCCCTGTCCCTGGAGAGTTTTTTATTATATTCTGCCGATCCCACGTTATCGGTATGCCCGGAGATTTCAACTTTGATATCCGGGTTCTTATTGAGTATATCATAGAGGCGGTCAAGTTCTCCCTGAGATTCATCCCGCAATGAAGATTTGTCGGTATCGAAAAAGATATTGCGTAAAACAATACTTTTACCTACTTCAATTTTCTCCAGTTCAATATTTTTCTCCAACTCTTCATAGCCTTGTTTATCTGTTAGATCGATATTTTCAGAATAAAAAAGATAACCTTCAGCCCGTACAGCTATTCCATAATTTTTCCCGGCGGGCAGTGTCACCATGTATTTTCCTGTTTGTTCATTGGATGAAAAGTTAGCAACATTTTCGTTGGTTGCATTATCAGTTAAATTGATCGTAGCTTCCAGCGGCTCGCCGGATTCTTTATCACTTATCTTCCCTTTCATCAAAGTCAGCTCGGGAGATTCCACTTCTATAGCATCTTCAATATTTACATTTGGCACTTCCTTGCCATCAAATGCAATCCATTGATCTTCTGAAGTATTGATAAGTTTTTTCTCGTCTCCAAGGAAGGTAATTCTATAAATATCCTGACTGCCCTTTCCTTCTGGTCTTTCCGAAGACATATACGCATACTTCCGGTCTTCAGACAGCGAGATAAACACATCATCGCCGGTAGTATTGATTGGGTATCCCAGGTTTTCGGGCTCAGTCCATTCTCCCTCCGAGAGCTCTGTTTTAAAAACATCATAGCCTCCCATTGTATTATGCCCTTTCGAACTAAAGTAAATAGTCTTTCCATCAGGGTGCATAAAAACACCGGTTTCATCATAAGGCGTATTAACTACCGTGTCCAGGTTTTTCCCTTCTTCCCATTTCCCATTTTCATTCATTTTACTCATGTAGATATCATGCTTCCCATATCCACCGGGTTTATCAGATACATATATCAGGGTTTGCCCATCTTTTGAAAAAGAGGCAGAGGGCTCATGGTATTTCGTATTTATCTTTGCAGATAACTTTTCAAGTTTAGTCCACTGTTCTTCCTCAAGGGTGGAATTATACAATCTGCCTCCCTTTTTGGAACGATATACCAACAATTGCCGGGCGTCCGGGGTGATCCCTACCACAGCATCATGATCATCCGAATTTACCGGTTCGTCAAGTTTTCGAGCTTCTCCCCATTCACCCTGTTCATTTTTTTCTGTAACATAGATATTTTCATAATATCCAAACTCTTGCTCAAAATTTTCAGCTGACTCCTCACCGGGTCTTCTGCTGGTAAAAAATAAGATGGTTTCATCAGCATTAACTACAGGGCTATAGTCGGGATATTCTGAATTAACGCGGCTTCCGGGGTTTTCAATAAATACCCGCTCCGGATTCTCTATCTGATGTTTGGCAAATTCACATTCTTTCACCCGTTTATCCAAAATTTCCCTTTCTTCCTGCAGCTTTTCAGGTGAAAGTGTATTGCGATACGTCTGGAAAAAATCTATGGCTTTATCCAATTCAGCATGAAAATGATAATACTGCCCTAAAACATAGGCAATCTCCTCAACCACATTAGAATCGAGCCTGTAAGCTTTCTTCAGGTATTTCCCTGCTTTTTCTTTGTTATTGGTTTTAAAGTGACAGATGCCAATTTTATAGTTCACCAAAGCATTCTCAGGATTGAACTCCCGGGCTTTACTATAATGATCAAGGGCTTGTTTATAATTCCCAATCCCCGCATTGAAAAGCCGATCCCCTTTTCTGATATTTTTTTTGGCCTGTCTTAATCCTTTCCTGTTTTCAGGGAATGCATCTTTATCAAACGGGACTGATTCCTGCTGAGCGGACAATTTCCCAATTGAAATCGACATAACGATAATAAACAAAAAATACAGGTTCTTCATTTTCCAAGAGTTTCAAATTAATAACATTGCGATTGCAAATAACCTTCAACCACATCAACACCAAGAGAAAGAGCTTTCGACCAATCTTCACAAGCTTCTTCGGGAAGCTTCATCATTTCCTTAGCAATTCCTCTGTTCATATAAGCTACACCATATTTTGCATCCAGCTCAATGGCCTTATTATAATCCTCCACCGCTTTTGCGAATTCATTCAATTTATAAAATGCATTGCCCCTGTTATTATAGGCCGGTGCATAAGCAGTATCCAGTGAAATAGCCTTTGAATAATCTTCAATAGCCCCTTGATAATTTTCCAGGCGAAACTTTACAGTACCCCGGTTATTCCAATACATAGCATTTACAGAATCAAGTTTAACAGCTTTTGAGTAATCCCTGAGAGCTCCCTGATAATCTTGCATCTCTTTTTTCACACTCCCCATATTTGAAAAGATAAACGCATTGTTGGGATCCGCCTGCGCCGCCCTTTGATAATCACGAAGTGCTTTCTGGTATTCACTTTTCATACGATAGGCGCTTCCTCTGTCATTCAAAGCATAACTATAGTTGCTGTCGATCTCAAGGGCTTGTGAATACGCATCGATCGCCTTATCATATTCCTGCTTATTGAAATGGATGCTTCCTTTGTAGTATAATGCTTCTTTATGCTGCTCATTCAAATCAACCGCTTGTTTAAGATCTGATAATGCACCCTGCATATCCCCCATTTGCATTCTAGCCAGACCACGGCTATAATGTGATTTAGCCGAGGGCTTAAGCATTATAGCTTTATCATAATCCCGGATAGCTTCCTCATAATTTTGCATTTCAAATTGAACAGCTCCCCGGTTAAAGAATGCCTCCGGAAAACTCCGTTTAAACTCCAGCGCTTTATTAAACATATCAACGGCCCCCTGCATGTCTCCTTCTTTAAATGCCTCGACACCCTGGTTATAAAACTCTTCAGCTTGCTGTTCGTCGGATACGCTATATGCTTTAACCGTATCCTGCTCCTCCTGTGAAAGCAATGATATAGAAGACATCATTAAAAGGATAAGTATACAAGCCCTTAGATATTTTGTTTCCATATGTATATATTTTTCTAAATGCTTATTTTTCTGACATTTATATTATTAACTTTCGAATTCTGCCCATGCATTTTAAGCCACCGATTTGTAAATTTGCTTCTTCCATTGGCCTCTTATCCGTTTATCCCAATTCGCTCTCCCGAATAAATCATACCTCTGCTGAATTCTGTCAGTGAATTTCGTAGACGAAAGGCAGGCGTGCCTGTATTGTTTCCAGCTCTCCTGCACTTTTCAGGTATTCGAAATACCGGTATGATCCTCCCAGTTGATTTTTCAGCGCTTTGGCTCTCATATTCATTCCCATATTATTAAAGAGATCATCAAAAGGGCCTTTCATGCGGGGATATTCTTTTACTTTATACTCTTCTATTTCAGCCATTTCAGCGGCATATTGTACGGCTTCATTCAGACCTCCGAATTCATCAATCAAGCCAATATCAATAGCATCAATTCCACTCCATATGCGTCCGGATCCGATTTCTTTAACTTGCTCCACGGTCATTTCACGCCCTTCGGCTACTTTATTAACAAAATCAAGATAAAAATGATCTACATTTTCCTGCAAGACATCCCGTTCAAATTTTGAAAGTGATCTGTGAAAGAAGCCTAAATCTGCATGTTCATTTGTTTTCACGCCATCTACAGTAATTCCAAGCTTATTATTCAACAGGCCTTTAATATTGGGAAAGATACCAAACACCCCAATAGACCCTGTTAATGTATTTGGCTGGGCATAGATCTTATCAGCGGGGCAGGCGATATAATATCCACCGGAAGCAGCAAGATCGCCCATACTCACAATCACCGGTTTTTCTTTTTGGGCCAGCACCATCTCTCTCCAAATAATATCTGAGGCCACTCCGCTTCCTCCGGGAGAATTCACACGCAACACTATGGCTTTCACTGCCGTATCTTTGCGCACTTTTCGTATTTCTTCTGAAATGCCATCAGAACCGATAATCTCATTATCCCCTTCTCCCATACGGATTTCTCCCAGCGCGTAAACCACAGCTACCTGGGATTTTTTATTGACACTAACATCGATCTCATTAGCACCGGCAGCTTTATTATACTTCTCTATTGCAATAAACTCCGGCTCCTTCTTTTCGGAAATATCCGCTTCCTGGCGCATTATGTCATAGAGCTCATCTTTATACAAAATATCATCGATCAATCCATAAGCCAGCGCATCTTCCGGTTTTCGCAAGAGAATAGAATCCGCGATATTGTTAAGCTGCTCCTGCCCAACTTCCCGTTCCTCCTTTATCCCTTTTAACATATGCTTCCATATTCCCGCAATATACGTCAGGCTTTGCTCCTTATTTGCCTCACTCATATGGTCCAGCAAAAACGGTTCCACTGCACTTTTATATTCCCCATACCGGATCACCTGCATATCCACATCCAGTTTTTCAAGCAACCCCTTAAAAAACATTACATTCATAGACATTCCGCGAAAATCCATCATAGCAACCGGGTTCAGGTATACCTCATCAGCCAGAGAGGCAATATAATAAGCCTTCTGAGACATTATATCTGCATACGCGTAAACCTTCTTTTTTGAAGTTTTAAAATCTTTCAAACCATTGCGTATGGATTCCACGGTAGCCATTCTTGCCGGGATTACAGACAAATCAAGGTAAATCCCTTGAATTTTGTCATCTGTTTTGGCACGTTCGATTTGCTTTTTAATATCATTCAACCCAATAATATTCTTCACGTCAAACCCCCCGATATTGGAAAAACTAAAATCAGAAAACGGACTTTTCGGAGTACGTTCCGGAATAGGTTTATCCAGTTTTATGTGCAAAAATGAATTATCTTCAACCTGCACTACCTTCTTATCGGCAAGTGATGCTATAGATGCAATTATGCCTGAAAGAATAAAAAATACGATCAATAACGAAAGTAATGTACCTACTAAAGAGGCCAACGTAAACTTTAAAAACTGCTTCATATGTCTGAATTTTTATTAATGCGGTTCTATGAAACTCCTGTTTGATCCTTTCACTTAGTATTTAAAAGCTTAACCACAGAGAGTTCATAATTTTTTATATTTAATCATGCTTTTTGGATAAATAATCCGATGCTAAAGTAATTAAAAGCAATTAAAATACGTACAATTTTAACGATAAATTTTTTACCCTTAACTGCTTGTATAAAAAAATAAAATACCGGCAGGCACTAAGCTGTGAAAAACAAAAAGTTTTTCCATACTTTTGAGCAAAAAAATACACCTAAAATTTTAATTTCGCATATAATGACTATCCATACAACATATATTATCGCCGGCAGCAATATTGCCCCCCGGATAACATTCATTAAAAGTGCAGCCAAAATCATACTTGCTCAGGGCTTAGAGATTTCTCATGCTTCATCTTATTATGAAAGTAGTCCCTGGGGATTTCAATCGGGAACAAATTTTTTGAACCGGGTTTTTGAAATAAAGACAACTTTACAGCCTCATGCTTTATTAAAAAGCATACTGGAAACGGAAAAAAAACTTGGAAGGAAGAAACACCATAAGCCGGGCTATCATTCCCGGAGCATTGATTTGGATATATTATTTTACGATGAATTGATCATTGATGATCACGATCTTACGCTTCCACATCCCAAAATTGCTGAGCGGAAATTTGTTTTGGAGCCATTACATGAAATTATTCCGCAATTTATTCATCCTGTGAAACAAAAATCGATCGCAAGCTTACTGGCACAATGCAAAGATACCACAAGGGTGGAAAAGATATCCGGGATTTCCGCCAAAAAATAAAGGAGCTTTAAAACCATAAAGCCCCTTTTTATCGATTTGTTCAGGCACACATTTTATCTGAGCAGGGTAACCGATCCGGATTTGGTAAATTCTTTACCCCAAATA
>JAWOBQ010000099.1:0-3431 GCA_046484255.1 Bacteroidales bacterium
GCTCTAAAAAGGGTATTTTTGATTTCCGGAGGCTTTTTGCCCGTGCACAAAAGAGTGAATCTGCTGGAAATCATTCCCGCAAGAGGAATGGAAAATTTGATTTTCAGCGATTTGATAAACAGTGTTCGTATACCGGACTCATATATATAGTAAATGTATTACTTTTGCAAGAAATCCACCGGACAACATATTCAGGAAGGTGTTATTTATGGGTTATGGTTAAAAAAGCTTTTAAGATATCATTGTTGTTGGTGTTTTTCATCATAGGGATCATGCTTTATTCCTATATCTCTCCGGGCACGCTGAGTTTTATGGATAATATCCGTATGCGCCTGCAAGCCCCGGTTATGGAACGGGTAGGGGATATGAAGATCGGCGATGTGTACCTGAAGGATGGATTGGAAACCGAAGGCCCCCGGGATATGACTTTGGATGAGATCGAACCTTATCTGAAAAAGTTTAAGCCGGCTACGGTTTTTTTTACTAACAGCAGAAGGTATATCAGTAGTGAATTTATCCCGGGCCAATGGAAGCATTCGGTTATTTATCTTGGTACCCGGGAGCAGGTGGAAAATTATTTTGGAGAGAATTGTGAGATCCTGGATTTCCTTGCTCCTTATTATTCAAGCGGGAATGAATATCTTATCCTGGATAGCAATGCTGACGGAGTTCAAATCCGGGAGTTTGACCAATTATCTAATCTTAACGAGGTGTCAGTTCTCAATAGTATGATCGGCTTTTCTATCAACAGGCCGAAACCACAAAAAAAGCAATTTCTGCAGTATGCATTTGGCCAATTAGGAAAACCTTATGATTATGACCTTCGGTCGGATGATTCCACTAACTTGTATTGTTCCGAGCTGGTAAAGCGTTCTTTAAAATCAATTGGAATCGAAATTACTACCTTTTCACAAACCATAGGGCGTACCATTACTTCGCCGGATGATCTGGTGAGATATATTATTCATACAGGAATTGATCAAAAGGAATTTGAACTATTAGTATATCTGAAAAAGGAAAGGGGTGTTGTATACCAGGAATCCATAAAATATTAACCGCCTTTTAAAAAAAAAGCTGCTCCTTTTCCCAAAGAAGCAGCTTTTTTTAGATAGCCGGAGTTAGTACAGGAATTTACGGCTCAAACTTTGTGAGCTGCTGTTTATTCTGATAATGTATATTCCACTTGTTTTCTCCGGCATTTCCAATTGCACTTTTGTAGAGCCTTTCTCTGCGGTTAACTGTTTTTGTAGGATCAGCTTTCCGCTTAGGTTATAAATCTGAACCCGGAGTTTTTCTCCCCGGCTGGTGTGCTGCAGTAATGTATGTAATTGTTGTTCATTAACCCAGGGAGCGGACATTTCCATTTGTTGTTCTTCAGCGGACATATCTACTGCTTTAACCGGGCTGAAGGAAATCTCCCCGTTATAATCAACCTGCCTGAGGCGATAATATATGATGCCGTTATGATCCGGATGGTCTTCAGAGCGGTATTCTATTCGTTCATTGCTGTTTCCGGCACCTTCAAGGACATCAGTTTGGATAAAATTACGTCCGTCCACAGAACGCTCAACCTCGAAATGGCTGTTATTTGTTTCTGAAGCAGTTTGCCATATTATAGTTACATGTTGCTGCTCTTTGTGGAGCCGGAACATGATCAGTTCTACCGGTAACGGATTGGTGTTTTGATCCGCAGGCGTATAGGTGTACGAAGTATTGGACACTTCATTCCAGTCTTCTTCTAATGTGCCGTCACTGCTTGAAATATCGTTGCGTTCGTAACATGAGCCATCCGTTGTCTGGAAAGTAGTACTTGAGCCGAAATAATCTTGTGATCCCTTGGATGCCGACGGTCTGATCTCAAAATATTTTCCGTTGCTTAATGCAGGTAAGCTGCCATCGGAGAAGATGGGAACATTATCCGCAATGCCGTATTCTGCTTTTAAGCCACTCCAGTCACTTTTTACGATCAAGGCATAATTGCCGGGTTTTATAATCAGGTCTGCCGTAGTATTTTTTTGCGTAGTTTTGTCAAGCGTGATGGAGGTACTACTGCTAAGTTCCTCTAATACCAGGTTATTAAGGTTGATGTCCACGTCGCCTGCATTGTATAGTTCGATATAGTTTTTGGCATCATCGTCAACGTAATCGGCAACTTCATTGATCACGAGTTGTTCTTCATCTCCGGTGGGTGTGGCTGAGGCATCCTGATACTGGCCGGCGTCAGTCCATTCAGAGCCATGCCTTACAAAGGTCCTGAAATAATACGTTTCTCCGTTGGTGAGCCCCTCTACAGTTAGATTTTCGCCTGTGCCTTTATAGACCACATAATTTTCACTGCCTACTTCGTCTCCGGATGTAAATGTGCTGTTTGCCGTATAAGCAGAGCCATCGCCCGAGGGGCTATAGTCTACTGCCGAACCTTTTTTGGCGACGATCATCACTTCATCCCACCATTCAGGTGTTGGCCCTTCATAGTTGGTCCATGTCAGACCGCTCTGCGTGTTTCCAGCAGTGGCGCTGAATCCGGAAACACCCTGGACATCGGCGTTTTCAGAGACTTCTGCAGAAGCAGTGGACCACTTGTCGTTATCATTGCCCTGTATCTCTTTGGCGGCGTAAGCAACAAAATAGTAGTCGTTCCCGCGGGTAAGTCCTGTTACTGTTACGGTCTCATTCGCATCAGTGGTTACTTTGGCAACACAATAGCTGTTGCTGTTGAGGGGTCCATTACCGTAGACGGCATCTGCCGTGAAATCATCCAGGTCAGTATTATCCACCACGGCATCATTGGAGCTGCCTTCCCGTGCAAAGACAACATAGCCGTCCCAGTCGGTTCCATGGGTTCCTGAGGGTTTATCAACCTGTATGCTTATTTGATTATCGGTGATGTATTGGATGGATACTGAAGGTGTGTCGGGGGCTGAAGGCATCCCGGCAGTAATATCTGTAGAAGTAATATCACTGAAACCGGAGGATGTGGAAGGATCTTGCACTCGTACCGAAAATGTCTCCTCGGTATCATACTCCAGATCATCCCAGATTGCTGATCCATTATTAAAAGCCACTGTAGTAGAGGCAGTATATAAGTTTCCGGTTCCGGTTTCCCGGCTGATATTCACATCGCGGCTTTCATCCAGGTCTATGTTGCCATGCTCATCTACCGGTTTTGCCTCAATGCTAAAAGGATTGCCTAAAGTAACCGTCGAAGGAACAGACTCAAAGGCCATTTGGGTGGCGTCAACGTCAATGGTATGCGTATTCGAGACAACTTCGGCAGTAAATGTACTTGCAAAACCACTTCCGGAAGCATCGGCGGTGAAGCCGTGGGGATCGTCATCCACTTTCATCTGCAGACTGCCGTTATCGGTAATATTGGTGGTGTTCAGGTAAACGGAAATGGTTACTTCTTCGGAGCTCCCGTCTGTAACATC
>JAWOBQ010000160.1:0-2829 GCA_046484255.1 Bacteroidales bacterium
CTCAAGTATGGTGTCAATTAGTCCTAACTCTGGATTCCTTGCCCAATCAGGTCTTTCAAATTTTATCTTAAAATCATCAAATAGCTTCATCTGCTTTTTTTAGTAAAATTACAAATATTTGAAAACGATTGTCAGTGATTACTCTTTTAATTATCAACATTTTGATGTTTATTGACAGACTCTAATTAGAGTCTGTCTATAAAGTCGAGTGTTTGATTCAGAATGTTCGAGATCAAGGCGTGCGAAAATTTTAAACCGCAGTATACTAGCGTATATGAGGATTTAAAATTTGAGCAACAACGCAGATATCGGACATTATGGACAAACACTAAATAAAAACCATTGTATAAAACGTTAGCTATATCAAATTAATCACTTTGGCCGGTATAATAATGCGGTTAGTTTATCTGCATTGGTATGGTTGGCATAATATTGGTCCAGCACTTGTTCCCGGCTTTTTCGGTGGCTTTCATTGAAGGATTGCTCAAAGAGTTTATGCAGTGTTTCTTTGATCTCTTCCGGGGTATTTGCAATATGGCAAAGCTCTTTCAGGTATGTTCCTTTAACCATTTGATCATTGACCAGGGCAAAGCGTCCCTGATACAGGGCATTGAGTAGTTTAAGCTTTAACCCGGTAGCCTGGAAGGTTACCAGCAGGTTTATATGGGCATCCCTGACCAGCTGTTGCATTTTTTTCTGTGAAGGATTGGGCAACAGGCTGACGTTATCAAGCTTTTCTGTTTCTCTTTTCAGCCGTTGGCGGGGGTTCATTCCTGCAATTACCAGCCGGTACCGGAAACCCGGAAATACCTTTTTTAGCAAAAAGATAGCTGCATTTTCATTTTCCGGAACCTCCAGATTCCCATGGTATAAAATATAGTCGCCTTTTCCGGAGCTTGAGCTTAGCTCTTCGTTAGCATGAAAACATGGCAGCAGTATCACCCGCGTTTGCGGGTACCGGCTTTCCAGGTATCGTTTATCCGCATCGGAAACCGCTGCTACAGCAGTTGCGTGCCTGATATTTTTTTCAAATAATTTTAGCTTCAGGCTTTCGACCAGATAATAGGTTTTTAAATACAAATTGGCAGCAGTTTTAAACAGGTGGTAATAATAATGATGCTCAATATTGGCTTCCCGGTATATCAGGGGACGGCCTTTCAGGCGCTTATCCGTGAGATAATAGCAGGAATGTAATCCTTCAAATAAAATGGGATGATCATCCTTCAGCAGGCGCTCCATCAGCAATTCACTTTTCCGGGAGATAATAATATAAGGTTTTCCGGATACGGCTTGTCGCAAACCGGTTTTGCGGGGATAATAATAGACCGCTTCACAATATTCATTCAGCTTGTTGCTACGTTCTCTTCCTTGATACTCAAAGCAATGCAGCAAAGTTTTAATGCCATGGGCGTGTAATGTCCGGATCTTGTGCCAGACATCAATTACACCGCCATAATTCGGCGGATACGGAATATCAAAGGCGATAATATGTAAATGGTTATCAGACATATTTTGATAGAAGCTCTCGCACGATCAGCCGTTCATTTTCCCAGTTCAATTCGTTTGCTGCAAAGGTAAGGTTTTCCTGCCATTTCTCATATCGATGCCTGTCGGTAAGGGCATCATTGATCATCCTGGCGATCGCTGTGGGATGGAGCGTTTCTGCAACCAATCCGATACCATAGTGCTGTACAATTTTTTTTACTTCATACACATCAGAAACAATAACCGGGGTTTGGGCTTGTATATAATCAAATAACTTATTGGGCAGGCTTAGCTTATAATTTATTGATCGGGGTTTATCCAGCGAAAAGCCGAGACAGGCATGATGTGTATATTGCATCAGCCTGTCATATGGCATCCGGTTCAAAAACACGATACGGCCTTTAACTTCAGGTTTTTCAGCCATTTTTTTTAGCTGAGGAAGTACATCCCCCGCACCGATGATATACAGCAGGGCATTATCCACCATGGCCATGGCCAGGATCAGCTCTTCCGCCCCACGATCCATATTGATACCGGCGCCCTGCAATAAAAGTACAGGCTGGTCTTCAGGCAACCCTAATGCCTTTCGGCTCATGGGTTCTGCATTTTTGTCCTTGTAGGGAATATTCCGGATCACATGAACCCGGCGCTTATATTGCTGCCGGAATAATTCGGCAATGGATTCATTGACGGTGATCAGCTCGTCCACCCGGGGATACGTAAATGCTTCCAGCATTTTCCATATTTTTTGTTTTATAGGGTTTTTTGCCAGTTCAGGCACCCCTGTAAAATATTCATGGCTGTCTTGTATCACCGGCACATTACGTATTTTTGCCATGATCAGGGAAGGCAGAAGCGTGTCCAGATCGTTGGCCCAAAATAAATGCCCTTTATGCCCTAGCATCCATAGCAATAAACGCAGTTGAAGTTCCAGATACATGGGAACGCCCTTGCGGAAAACCATGGATAGACGGATACAGTGCCAGGGACGAGGGGGGAGCGAAGGACTTCCCGGAAGCTTTCGGCCGATCAAAACCACCTCAAAACCAGCATGCGTCAACTCATGGCAGGTCTTTTCCACACGGCGATCGCTGTATAGATCATTTATTACGGTGACTATAGCCCTGCGCTTGCTCATCAAATGAATATTTGGCACGAAATTAATCAGTTTTTTACGATTAAAATCGCTTTTGTGAATTTTAACGCGATTTGTCTTGTCGATTGTGTAATTTTGTAAAGCATAATCCGGGCAATTGGGAAAGATAGATGGCCTTTAGGGTTTGAACCGAAATGGTGAAAATGCTTGTTGCCGCATTCTATGAAGCCATCATTTGCCGATAAGCC
>JAWOBQ010000151.1:0-16911 GCA_046484255.1 Bacteroidales bacterium
ATATGTTGTCCGGTGGATTTCTTGCAAAAGTAATACATTTACTATATATATGAGTCCGGTATACGAACACTGTTTATCAAATCGCTGAAAATCAAATTTTCCATTCCTCTTGCGGGAATGATTTCCAGCAGATTCACTCTTTTGTGCACGGGCAAAAAGCCTCCGGAAATCAAAAATACCCTTTTTAGAGCAGACGCATTGATCAGATATAAGATAAAAAAGCCGGCTGCTAAAACAACCGGCTTTTTTCGGTAAATCTGTCAGGGAATTAATATCCAAAGATCTCTTTCATCTTCATTTCTTTAACCTTCCCGTATTGTTTAAGCATTTTTTTATCCAGCTCATCTTTTTTCCCAATGATCATGATCCTTCTTGGCTGGTTGCTGATATAATTATCCTGGAACTGTTTAATATCCTTGAACGTAAGTTCCGGCACTTCATTAAATATATCTTTCCGGATATCATAATCCCGGTCGAGTTTTTGCGCTGAAAGGTAATTAAACAGCACAGAAGACTGTGTGATCCTTTCGGTGCGCATCTCCTTAATAATAGATTCTTTAGCAAGTTCAAAGAGTTCTTCTTCTTTCATCATATCATTTTGCAGTTCACTTAAGCCCCCGATCGCATCATCAATCTTATCATATTGTGTAGCAATAAATGCGAGATTCGTATGATGCTTATCCGGTTCATCCGGGTTTTGATAAGACGACATCGCTGTATAAGCCAAAGAGCGTCTTTCTCTCATCTCCTGGAATATCAACGACTTCATCCCCTGTCCGAAATAGCTATTATATAAGCGAATCGTAGGGATAAGATCCGGATTATATTTTTGGCTTTTCGATATCATAAGTATCATAGATTGCGGGGTATCAAAGTCCACATAATATACAATATTTTTATCCGTATCTTCCTGCTCAAACTCTTTTTCTTCCATTTTCCTTAGTTCTTCCCCTATTTCATGATGCTGTGCCACCAGTTGGGAAAGCTCTTCTAAAGACTTATCGCCATAATACAACACTTTATGCTCATAATTTTTCAGATCACGTAACAGTTCTGTCAGTTCTTCTCCGTTCAGTTTTTTAAGCTCCTTTTCTTTTAATATGTTGGTAGCCGGATTATCCTTCCCATATATCCCAAAATTCACCAGATGCCCGAACACGTTCTGCATATTCTTCTTGGCATCTTCCCGTTCTTTAAGAATATCATTCACCATTTCTTTCAGGGCTCCGGGATTAGGTTTGGCATTATTGATCAGATCTTCAAATAACCTCATGGCCGGTTCCATATTTTCAGAAAGCCCGCTCAATTTAACATAGACCTGTTCTGCACCTGTATTGACTGAGTAAGAAGCACCCAGTTTAAACAGTTCTTGTTTGACTTGCGTGGCAGACATTTCTTCCGTTCCAAGGTATTCCAGATAGTCGACGGCCAGCGGAAGTTTTTTATTATGATTTCTTCCCATCTCAAACACATAATACAGATCGAAAGTACTGTTGATCTCATTCGGGGTATAAAGGATCTTTACCCCGTCGGTCAATTCTTTTTTCTGAATAACTTCATCATAATCCAGGAATTCGGGTTGGATGGGTTCTACTTGTTTTTCTTCTATTTGCCGGAAATACTCCGACTTCTTATCCCGATTCATTTCTATAGGCGTAATACGGGTTTTTTTGATCTTCTCAATAGACTCATCCACACCGGTACGTTTATAGACGGCCACATAATTATCCTGAAAGTTTTCGCGGGCAAATTTCATGATATCCTCTTTAGTGAAATCCTCCATACGCTTATATTTATTTACTTCTTCCTGCCATGGCACTCCTTTGATAAAAGACTGCACATACTGCATAGCCCGGGCATTATTGGAGAGGTATCTTTTTTCTGCCTGTATTTTCAGATTATTCACGATAGCTTCCATCAGCCAATCCTCAAATTCTCCTTGCTTCACCTTTTCGATCTGCTCCAGCAGTAATTCTTTCACCTCATCCAGAGTTTGGTCTTCTCTTGGTTCGGCAGTAAGCATCAGGACTGAATAATCGGCCAGCACCATAGGGCTGGCGCTGGCATTTCGCACCTTTTGATCCTGATTAAGGTTCAGGTCAATCAGTCCTACCTCGCCATTGTTCAAGAGCATACTCATCATCCGCAACAAATCGGCTTCTTTCGTCCCGGCACCGTCCACACGAAAGCCCAGTCTGATTTTTTCAGCATCCGGGCCCATTACTTCTTTTTTTACCGGCTCCTCTACAGGCTGTTCTTCCTGATATGAAAATTCAGGCACCGGTTTTTTCTCAAGATGTCCAAACTTATCATCAATGATACGAATAGCTTCATCGGGGTTAAAATCACCGGAAAGCGCTATAGCCATATTATTCGGCACATAATAGTTCTCATGAAACCAACGGATATTTTTCATCGAAGGATTCTTGATATGATCCTGGCTTCCAATGGTACTTTGTGTGCCATAGGTATGATTCTGGAAAAGCCCTTCCAGCAAAGCCGTATACATCTTACGATCATCGCTGGTCATGGTCATGTTTTTTTCCTCATATATAGTTTCCAGCTCCGTATGAAATCCCCGGAGCACAACGTTCTCTATGCGCTCGGCTTCAACAGCAAAATAGTTCTCAAGCTGGTTAGCAGGGACACTGTTCACATAAACCGTCTGCTCTAAAGAAGTGAACGCATTGGTTCCGCTGGCCCCTAATGTGCTCATGATCTTGTCATACTCATTAGGAATAGCATATTTTGAAGCTTCATAGGAAAGACTGTCAATAATGCTGTATAATTCATCGCGCTTTTCCTCATCGTCAGTCTTGCGGTAAATCTCAAATAACCTCTCAATCTCCTCGATAAGCGGTGCTTCTTTTTCATAATCAAGAGTGCCGATATTCTCAGTCCCTTTAAACATAATATGCTCAAAATAATGCGCCAGCCCCGTTGTTTCCGGCGGATCATGCTTGCTGCCGGCTCTGACAGCTATGTAAGTCTGTACCTTGGGCTTATCTTTAAATACTGTCATATAAACCTTCAATCCATTATCCAGGGTGTAAATACGAGTATCCAAAGGATCTCCCTCTACGGTTTTATATTCATACTCCTTCTCAGAAGCACCGGATTCTCCATTATCCTGAAGCCCTTTTGATACCTGGGCTGAAGAGGTAACCTGTGAAAAAACAAGCATGAATATGCTCATTATCAATGTCATTACTTTTTTTCTGATCTTCATTTTTTCCATTTTTTATTCGAATTATTCGTAATCTAAATCTAATTGTTGTTTAAAATTTTCAAACTGCGGATTTATCACTTTTATCTTTTCATATTTTTCTTTGGAGGTAAACACTTTTTGAGCCGATTTTTGCTCCTGGATATTAGTTTTCAAAACAAGAAACGGATTGTTCAGTTTATTACGCAAAAACCGCTGCAAATCTAATATATAATCGGCTCCTTTATATAATTTATTAGAAAGGCTTAACTCTACTGTTGTCTTGTCAAGCTGTATTGGGTTGCTGTTCAAAACATCCGTAACAAAAGAAGGTTTCAATTCCTTTTCCTTCTGTGTATATTCCTCCATTGCAAGATTAAAAGCTTCCATATCAACTTCCTTCACTGGTCCTTCCGGCACTTTCTCATAGTCCTCTGCCAGCTCATCTGCTTGCTTTTGCTTGATATCCTGCTTCAAAGATACCGTCGACATACGCGCCTTTTGCTGCTTTATGGTTACCGGCTCTTCCGGATTTTCAGTAGCCGGAGGGTCACCTTGAGGCTTTCCCTGGCTTGTCGTCGGCGGTTTATTTTTTTCCTCCGGGCTTGCTCCCGGTTTTTCCCCGCTGCCAGAAGAATTTCCATCAGATGGCTTCTCCATTTTTTTGCGATCCTCTGATGCAGATGGTTTTATGAAATACTTCCCTTCCGGTTCACCAGGGTTTAGCGTTTTTTTTTCTGTCGAAGCCAGCGAGCATATTTGCATTAAAGCAAGTTCTACCTGTAACCGCTTATTGGCAGCATTGCGGTATGAGAGGTCGGCCTTATTGATAACCTCGATCATTTCCAGCAACGCTTCTGTTGAAAAACGGATCGCATATTCCAGATATTTTTCCCGGATCTCCACCCCCACTTCCAACAGCTTTACCGTCTTTTCATCCCGGCATACCAACAGGTTTCGCAGATGCGTTCCCAGACCATTGAGAAACTGCTGCCCGGCAAATCCTTTTACCACAATCTCCTCATAGAGTAAAAGGCTATCATGTATACTGCCGAGTAAAAAATGCTCCGTCAAGCGGAAATAATAATCATAATCCAGAATATTCAGGTTCTCGATCACATGCTGATACGTGACCTCCCCCCCGGCATAGTTCACCACCTGGTCAAAAATGGACAAGGCATCACGCAGTGCTCCATCCGCTTTTTGAGCTATCATCTGAAGGGCTTCCGGCTCGGCTTTTACCGCTTCCGACACGGAGACATTCATCAGTTGATTTTTGATCTCTTCAACAGTAATGCGCTGAAAATCATATGACTGGCAGCGCGACAATATCGTAGGAATAATTTTATGCTTTTCCGTGGTAGCCAAAATAAACTTTGCATACGAGGGCGGTTCTTCCAGGGTTTTTAAAAATGCATTAAACGCAGCCGTGGAAAGCATGTGAACCTCATCAATGATATATACCTTGTAATCCCCGGCCTGAGGCGGAATGCGCACCTGATCCACCAAACTGCGAATATCTTCAACCGAATTATTAGAGGCCGCATCCAACTCATGAACATTAAATGAAGCCAGCTCATTAAACGAACGGCAGGATTCACAAGCATTACAAGGCTCAATATCATCCGTCATATTCGTGCAATTCAACGCTTTGGCCAGTAACCTTGCCACCGTCGTCTTTCCGACACCTCGCGGGCCACTGAACAAAAATGCCTGGGCCAAATGATTATGCTTGATAGCATTCTTTAAGGTATTGGTTATGTTCCCCTGCCCCACTACCTTATCAAAACGATCCGGCCGGTATTTTCGAGCTGATACTACAAATTTTTCCATAAAAACATTCCCGGATATTCATGAATCTTCAAAATTATTAAAATTATTAACGCAAAAAAACAGGTTTTATTGATAATCGTGCAAATTTTTGCTAAACAATTATGAATCTGGCCTCAAAAAGTCACATTTAATTTTTAGCGGCTTTTTGCCCCTAACCCTAAAGGGTGAAACCTCTGAAAATCAGCCATCCTTTAGAGATGGGGTAACGCTGATCGTTAGCGGCTGTGATAAATTTTGTGTTTTTTGACCGGCCACATTATCATTTACAAAATGAATTTCAAGGCTTTTCAGGGACGTTTACTTTTTGTTTTCCACAGAGGGAGGTTGATCGCTTAAACCCGATTCATACATATTTTTTATCCATCAAGACAGAAAAAGCTTTATGCACATCTTTTTCATCCACCACAAAAGTAACTTCGTTACTGGTAGAAATAATCTCACACACATTGATCCCCGCCCAACCCAGGTTCTTAAGCAAAAAATAATATATGCCGGATATCTCCGTATTACTGGCCGGCAACCGTAAGGTTACAGAGCTTAAACGGCTTTTGTGTGCTATTAATTTCTCTTGTTTGTATACCGTCTCAATACGTTCCGATAAGCTGTCACTCACAACAAGCGTGGTTTCATAAACCCCCTGGGATATGGTACAGAATACATCCTGCTCCCGGGCAATCCCGTCTATCAAATGGCGGTTACAGGCATTTAAACCCGGAGAATTCTCAAATGTATAATCAATTAAATCGGAGCGAACAATAATATCTCCCAACTTGTGCATAAAATTGCGAATATCCCTGCTGATCCGAATAGACAAACCCGAAGGACGACGCTTAATAGCCATCATTATAGCCTGTGAATGAACTTTCCTGCCTAAACGCTTCTCTATATCCGGCTTAAACATGCGTGCCAATGAAGATATATTGATCAGGTTATCCATCAAAGCTTCTTCCAAATAAGGCGATTCCGAGATCAACTCATCCGTTATTTGAGCTATCGTTTTCATGTTTAATTTTTAACACAAAATTAAAAAAATGTTTTATTTTATTAAAAAATTTTAGCTGCTAAAAAATTACCTTTATTTTGCCGAAAATTAAAAAAAGGGGCAACCATTAGCAGAAAATATTTAAACGGTTCTCTGAACAATCCGGGGATCACCGTTAAGAATATGTCCAAATTTCATAGAGCACACAACAACATCATTAAGATATACCTGTTAGGGTTGCATAGAAGAGTCCGGTCTAAAAACACTAAATGTATCACAGCTGCTGAAAATCAAATGTGACCTTTTTAGACCGGACTCATAGAAAATTATAAAAATTATTGTTTGACTATGAGTCCGATCAAAACGACACAGCTACCGGCAAAGCCGGATGTGATAAATTTCACAAAAGATTTATGCATCAATCTTTTTCCTGAGATTGAAGGCGGCAAAAAGCGGAATGTTCGAGGCAGTAAGGTCAAAAAGCAATTGTTCGCCCTGTTAAAACCGTTAGAGGGCAGGCTGACAGATACAAAAGACTGCCTGACAAGGGATTTTCTGGGATCCTTGCCGGAGATCAGGAAAAAGTTATTGGATGATGCGGAATTCATAACGGAAAATGACCCTGCATCCACCGATGTTAATGAAGTTATGATGACCTATCCGGGTTTTCTTGCCATTTTGGTTTACCGTCTTGCCAATTCGCTTTACAGGCTTAATATTCCGTTAATTCCACGGATTATGACCGAGTATGCTCATTCCGTTACCGGCATTGACATTCATCCCGGTGCTTCTATCGGCAGTCCATTTTTTATCGACCATGGTACAGGCCTTGTAATCGGCGAAACCTCGGTTATCGGAAAAGACGTTAAGGTATACCAGGGTGTTACTATAGGGGCACTTAGCCTTCGGAAGGACAAGGTTTCCGCCAAACGGCATCCTACTATCGAAGATAATGTGATCATTTATGCAGGAAGTACTATCCTGGGCGGTGAAACGGTAATCGGAAATAACAGCATTATTGGCGGTAATGTTTGGCTTACCAAAAGCGTCCCGCCTTACTCCATCGTAAAACACGATCCGAAGATTAAGATCCGCAAACAAAATGAAAACAGTCAACATATGAACCCTCCTGCCGGGGCGTTCGGCACACAGCCGGATGATTAAATGCGAGGAGGCCAGGAGGCGATGATGCGTTAATGCGATGATGCGATGAAGCGAGAGAGTGAATTGAGCGAACGAAGCGACTTAAGAGACTTAAGCGAACGAAGAGACTTAAGAGACTTAAGAGACTTAAGAGAACGAAGAGACGAAGAGACTGAGAGACTGAGAGAAAAAGCGAACACCGAACCCCGGTGAAACAGCTCCTGCCGTCGCGTTTCACGCCTGCCCTGCTTGCCCCGTTTACCCCGTGAAATCTCCTCATATTTCACAGGGGTTGATTCTATTGCTAATCAACCGGGGTTAAATTTATGAATGCCAATGAATGAATATTTAACAGGGGGGCAGGCAACGAACAAGGAACAACGAACAAGGAACAAAGAACAAGGAACAAAAATTTAAACCTATGAAAGCAAACACCGTTCTGGATTTAATCGGCAACAGTCCACATATCCGTTTATCCCGGTTATTTAACAGCCATGAGGTATGGTTAAAGATGGAGGGCAGCAATCCGGGGGGCAGCATCAAAGACAGGATAGCCCTGGCCATGATTGAGGATGCGGAGCAGCAATACAAATTAGCCCCCGGGGGTACGATAATAGAGCCAACATCCGGGAATACGGGCATTGGCCTTGCGCTTGCTGGAGCTGTAAAAGGTTATAGGGTTATTCTTGTTATGCCTGATTCCATGTCGCATGAGCGCCGCAGCATCCTGAGGGCTTACGGTGCGGAGCTGGTACTTACGCCCCGGGAACAGGGCATGAAGGGGGCTATTGAAAAAGCAGAGCGTTTAGCGAAAAGCACAGCAAACGCATATATTCCGGCCCAATTTAAAAACCCTGTAAACCCTTTGATCCATAGCCGGACTACAGCCCGTGAGATCATCCATGATTTTCCTGAAGGCTTTGACTACCTGGTTACTGGTATCGGCACCGGTGGTCATATCAGCGGTGTCGGATCTGTATTAAAGGAACACTTTACCCAGATTAAAATATTTGGTGTTGAGCCGGAGGAATCTGCCGTATTAAGTAAAGGCACATCTGGTCCTCACCCTATACAGGGCATAGGAGCCGGATTTATCCCCGAAACGCTTTCTCAGGATATTCTCGACAGGGTGATCCCCATCACCGGCCCGGAGGCTTATGAAATGACCCGGGAAATCGCAAGAACAGAAGGCATTTTAGCCGGCATCTCTACCGGCGCCTCACTGGCGGCAATCCATAAACTCTTGCATAACATCCCGAAAGACAGTCGAATCCTGACATTCGGTTATGATACCGGCGAACGTTACCTAAGCGTAAAAGGTTTATTTTAATCAAGCAATACAAATTTCCTTTAAAAATCAGCAGCAATGGCAATAGGTAAAGGTGTATCCACGACACCTTATATAGTTAAGAAGTTTGGCGGCAGTTCCGTTTCCACGCCCCGGCATATGAAGCAGGTGCTGCATCTGGCAGCCCGGGGGAAAGGGCCGAAATTGATTGTATTGTCGGCCATTTACGGAATAACGGATGTTTTGGAACAACGGGCAAACAACCTCCGCAATGTGCAAGACACGGAGGAAGCCCTGAATGACATTTATATCCCGTATATAGAGGAGTTGCTTCCGGATAAGCAGCTCCGTTCAAAGGCACTGTATGAACTGGAAAACAGCATGCAGCTTATCAGAGACACCTCAAATCCCAATTACAGCGGCGAGGTTCCGGCCCAGGGAGAATGGATGTCAACTTATCTGTTTTACCTGGCGGCAAAGGCACAAAATATATCATGTGAACGCATAAATGCATCCGGGCTTATCTATAGAGCGTCCAACGGCAAAATAAGCCTGCGAAAGATCCGCAATAATTGGGCAAAAAATATCGACAAAGAAGTAGATATGTATATCACCCAGGGCTTTGTCTGCTCAGAACATACGGGAGCGACAGGCAATCTGCAACGGGGAGGGTCCGACTACTCTGCATCGCTGTTGGGCAGTGCTCTTGATGCCGAAAAAATCGAGATCTGGTCGGACATTGACGGCCTGCACAATGGAGACCCGCGCTATGTGGAAAACACTTCCCCCATACGGCAGCTAAGCTATGAAGAAGCAGCAGAAATGGCTTACTTCGGAGCCAAGGTGCTGCACCCCTCCACCCTGCTTCCCGCCAGAAAGAAAAACATTCCCCTCTACCTGAAAAATACGTTCCGGCCTCAACTCACAGGAACATGTATTCAGTCATGCGAAACCAACAAAGGAATACGCGCCGTGGCCGCTAAAGATGATCTTTCGGTGATCCGGATACACTCCGGGCGTATGCTTATGGCTTACGGCTTTCTCAGCAAGATATTCAAGGTATTTGCACAATATAAAACACCTATTGATATGATCACCACGTCAGAAGTATCGGTAGCCATGACTATCGATGATGCTACCCAGGCCGGAGATATACTGGAAAAACTGAAAAAATACGGGCAGGTGCAACTAAGCCGTGGGCACTGCATCGTGTCGATTATCGGCAAACTGAAAACTACCGACCCCGGCTATGCCAGGCATATCTTTCAGGCCCTGAATGATATACCCGTGGAAATGATCAGCTACGGAGCATCGGAAAATAACGTGTCGATACTGGTCAACTCCCGGGACAAAGCAAAAACCCTGAATCTGCTGCATCAGAAGTTCTTTTCGCAAAAAAACCACACCAAAGAATCTGCAGGATGTGATACCCCTCCCTTGAAAGGGAAAAAGATTCAGCAGAAACCGCTTTAGATATGGAAATAACATAACAGGCCAAATGAATAAACCCAAAACAACGAAAAGTCAAGCAATGAAAAACAACAACATAAGCAATTATTTACGCCGTATCCCTACCCCTTACTATTATTATAATATGGACTTGCTGGACAGGACACTGGAGGCCCTTATACAGAGTGCATCTGTCTATAACTACCGTTTAAGCTATGCATTAAAGGCCAACAACCGCAAAAAGCTGGTTCAGCGCATCCGTTCTTACGGGCTGGGGGCCGACTGTGTTAGCGGAGGTGAAGTACGGTTGGCTTTAGATGCAGGCTTTAGCCCGGAGCGCATATTTTTTGCCGGGGTAGGTAAAACCGATGAGGAGATCCGGCTGGGATTACACCATCGCATATTTGCCTTTAATGTGGAGTCGGTGAATGAACTGGAAGTGATCAGGCAGATCGCAGAAGCTGAAGGCCTGACAGCCGGTATTATGCTACGCATCAACCCTCATCTTTCAGCTTCCACGCATGAAAAGATCAGCACCGGAGAAAAGACCCATAAATTCGGCATTATTGAAAAAGACATTCCCGAAGCTATCAGCAGGATAAAAAACAGTAACGTGCTGAATTTTAAAGGGATCCATTTTCATATCGGCTCACAAATACAGGACATGCAAGTGTTTAAAACTTTGGCTCTGCAGTGCAATTCCCTGCAAAAGCTCTTTTCACAGCATCAGTTACCGGTTTCTCATCTCAACCTGGGCGGAGGCCTGGGCATCAACTATGATGATCCTCACAGAAATCCGGTGCCTGATTTTGCTTCTTATTTCAAGACCTTTGCCGATCATCTGGATGTATTTCCGGGACAACAAGTCCATTTTGAACCGGGCCGTTCAGTAATAGGGCAATCGGGAACACTTATAACCAAGGTTTTGTATATCAAAGAAACCGGTGTTTCACGTTTTGCGATAGTAGATGCCTCCATGACAGACCTGATCCGCCCGGCACTTTACTCGGCAACCCACTATATTGCCCGTTTGTGTTGCCAGCAGCCTCCGGAAACCACCTATGACATTGTGGGGCCGGTATGTGAGAGCAGCGACTTATTCGCCCGGCAGGTTCCTCTTCCGTGGCTGCAGAGAGGGGATTACCTGGCCATCCATTCTGCGGGAGCTTACGGACAGGTAATGGCATCACGATACAACCTGCGCCCTGCAGCTAAAGCAGTTTACAGCCCCAAAACACTGCGCTATATCCCGCCGGAGATCGTAAAGTAATGGCAAAAAAAACCGGAAGTATGCATGAGTCCGGTCTAAAAACACTAAATTTATCACAGCCGCTAAAAATCAGCTTTACCCCAACCCTGAAGGGAGGCTGATTTTCAGCGGCTTCACCCTTTAGGGTTCGGGGCAAAAAGCCGCTAACAATCAAATGGGACCTTTTTAGACTGTACTCATACATGAAAACCAGGTCTAAAAAGGAGCTTTTATTCCCGGCGCTAAAACGAGCAGGAAACGGCGATAAAACGAGCGGGAAACGGGGATCGAACCCGCGACCCTCAGCTTGGGAAGCTGATGCTCTACCTCTGAGCTACTCCCGCTTTTGGGGCAAAGATAATACAAATCCGCAGAAATTGTATGCCCGTAATGGAAAAACTTTCCCTGAGCGGTGCAAACATTATGCTTGCTTTTCTGTTTCATTGAAAAACAAAATCCAATAGCATTATGGACAATACACTTGATATTTTAAAACAGGCAATCCTGCTGGAGCGCAGGGGGAAATCATTTTACACACAGGTTGCTGAACAAACCAATAACCCGGATGTAAAAAACATCTTTGAGATTATGGCTAAGGAAGAGGATTTACATGAACAATACCTTTCCAGTCAATACAAAGCATATGAAAAAGCGGGGCGTTTTACAACATTTGATCTCCCGAAAGAAACGGAAGCTGGCATTGCAAACCTGGTTCTGGATGATAATATGAAAAAATCAATTGAAGCGGCCAGCTTTGAAGCTGCTGCCATTTCGGCCGCAATTGACATGGAAAATAAAGCGATCCGGATCTATGCAGATCAGGCTAAAGCGGCTACCGATCCTCAGGAAAAAGAACTGTATCAATGGTTGTCCGATTGGGAAAATACGCATCACAGAATTCTTCAGGAACTGGATGAAGATCTTAAACAACGCATCTGGAATGATAACCGGTTCTGGCCGTTTTAAGTTTCCCTTTCCCGGAATAGACGCGCATGCAAAATGATATTGCTGCGGAAAATTTTGCGAACCGTAGCGATAACTTATCCTGTAACAAATACAGCCAGAAACTTTGATTTGGTATACCCCTAAGGTAGGCGGGATATACCCTGATATCATAAAAATAAAGATAACCATGTCAATATGTATTGCAATAGCAGTTCCTGACGGAATAGCACTGGCTGCCGACAGCCAGACAACCTGGAATCAAACCATTAACACCGTCAAAGAAAAAGGCACAGGGAAAATCATTCAACTTGAAAAACCTATTCAACAACCGGTTTCATGGTCAAAAATGGCCCGGAAATTATTCGAGATCAAAGTGGGCGAAACGAATTATGCGGCATGCGTGGCCGGTACAGCCTTATTGAATAATAAAACAACGTACTCAATTTTTAAATCATTGGAATTTCAATATGGAGGGGAGCCGAATTACGATGACTTGCTAACGTTTTTTATAACCGGGCTAAAAGAAGAAATGAAAAAACAGTTAAATGTTGATAAACTGAAAGATGCAGGTCAAGTTTTGACTGTAGAGTTTATCCTCGCCGGTTATGAAGATAATGACGTTTCAAGACCCAGAATAGAATCGCATTTAGTATTCTCAGGCACCCTAAAAATTGAGGGAAAAATGAATGAGGCAGGCCACTTTGCGCGATGGAAAAACAAAGAGCAAAAATCCAATTTCGGCGGATGCTGGATTGGTCGTACAGAATTTATCTCTCATTTAGTTACACAAAACCAGACCTTACCTCCTATCCAGGGGCAATATGAACTACTCTCTTTGGAAGATGCTGTTGATTATACCCATTTTTTGGTAAACTTCACCTGTGAATACCAGCGCTTTGCCATAATGGTTCCGGATTGCGGGAAGCCTATTATCAGTGCAAAATTAACGCCTAACCGATATGATGAAAAAATAAAATAAATATGGGGCAGGGCAACCGTTGAAAAGGGCTTTAGTTCTTTTTAGCCCCTCCTCAAATAGATTTCTTAATTACTTTAAAATTCTCATCCAGGATATACATCTCAGGCGTCCCAAACACATTATAAAGCTCGGTCAACTCATCATCCCAGCCTTCTTTGGCCCAAACATGATGCCAGCCGGGCATAAACTGCTTCCCGTTTTTGATGCTGCTTTCATCTTTATCCACAGCAACTGCTATCACATCCACATGTTTTGAATCGCCATATTTGTGATACAGTTCCGGCAATTTTTCTTTGCAATAACTACAATCATCCGACCAGAACACAATCATGATCGTATCCGCTTCCAGGCTATGTAAGTTCATTTTTTCGCCCTTGTTTTCCCAGCTTATATTCGGCGCTTTTTCCCCCGGTGCCATGCGCTTGTAACCTTCTATCCGTTTTCTGACATCCGGATTGTCCTCCCCTTTGCAGCCGGTCAGCCAGGCAGTATCCAGATGCACCAAGGCATCGAAGCGTCCCATGGCATTGAGGCGATCCCAGATGTATTGTCCTACCTCTTCAGTGGCTTCTTCCGGAACTACTTTCCAGTAACCAAAAGCCTGATCAATGGCGTTGGGCAGGTCGTCGGAGCCGTAATTCAGCCAGGTATCAAGCCAGGGCTTATAATACGCACTGTACCAAATCGCCGAATCGAATTCTGCTGCCGGATAATGACTGTTGAGATCTTTGAAGCCTATGCTATCAGCAGCCGGCAACGTTGACAGGGTCATTACATGATACTTGAGCGACAAAAGCGCCTTCTCCGGGCCTTTGGTATTCTTTATAACCGCATCCATCTTGTCATTTGTGGCATGGCTTTTCCGGCTAATTTCATAAATAAATTTACTTTCCTGAAAAGGATAATTTTCCAGCAAATTATAGTAACCATTTGATATTTGCATTAAGCTGTCAATCGCTTGTGAAGACTTATTCCATCTGTGGTTTTTGCTGTCCTTAAAAATTGCGATTATCTCATTTTGCGGAGTGCGTATCAGGTCAATGTCAATTTCTTTCTCCGGCGGGATAAAATCAATATAGTGCGGAATATTATTCTCATAAACTTCCAACGTAGCTAATTGCCGATACAATGTGAAGTCATTTTTTTCTATGGATTTCGTAAATGCATGCTGTTTGATCCTGACCTTAGCCCGGGTATTCCAGTTGCCCCTGAAATGAATCTTCAAAGGCCCGGTGGAAACAGTATAATTCCGGGTGCTATCAACAGGCAAGGCAACAATGCTGTCATTTCGCTTTTTCAGCTTGTAATAGTTTTGACGATGCTGTTTCTTTTTCGCTTCCATCTGCTCTTTCATCGGTTTTTCCAGCCATTCCAAAAAATCAACAGGGTTGTTGGTCGCATAAAGCAATTGTCCGTTTTCGCCCTGAGCTGAAAAAGCGCTATATTTTGCTGCAGTTTCGCAATCCTGCTCTGATAAACCGGCAATATAATGCTTTGGCTTTGCCAGGTTTCTTCGTAATGCTTTCAGATAGCCATTGCTCACTTTGGAACCATCCCGCAGAATAATGACAGGCGTTTGCGGAAAGGCCTGCATGGCTGTTCGCATGTGCTTTATCAGGTAAATCAGATGGAAAGGGCTTTCGTTATTTACAAATATGATGATGCTTTTCCCATTAAAAAGATTACTAAGCTTTTTCTTAGTGGGCTGTAAGTCTGCCGAAAACAACATATAATCCTGTAAAAGCTTTAAGCGGTCTGTAGCAGCACTGTCATATTGGTAAAACCGGCGAAAGTGCCGGAAAACCGGCTCTGCCATGGAAACAATGCCCCTTTGGTAATATTTGGCCGCATACATATTGACAAACTGCTGTTTCTTTTGCAAACTCCACTCATCTGCATCCAGACTGTTTAAATGTTGCTCCATAGCCCGGGTCACATAATGCAACAAAGTATCATCAAACCAGATGGCCTGCTTTTCATAACTGTTTACGATACACTTTGCCACTTCATTATGAATCGAATCCGGATTATACAGTTTATCTCTATACTGCCCCAGATGTTTAAACAGGCTTTTCTGCTGATGTTGCAGTTTTTCAATACTTTCGGCTGCATAGCACAAATTGATAAACCGCTGTGTTTCAAAGCCGGCAAAACTCGTTTCCGGAGCATGGCTTTTCAGGCTGTCGGAAACATTAGCATACGCTCGCACAAGCCTGTTGTATTCTTCTTCAATAAGTAAGCTATCTGCCGGAAATTGTTTTTTACTTTGTTGTAAAAGCTGGATTGCTTTTCTGTAGGAGTTATGAATTTCCGGGGGTTTTGACTCTTGTGAACATCCCGTGATTCCTGTTAACAAAAGAATAATTAGGGCAATATGCTTTTCCATTTTGAATAATTCGGTTTTTTTCCTGTTACGAAGGTAAGATAATTTTTAGATCTTGTTTGCATTACCGGTTCCTATCCACGATAAAAAGGCATAGCGGTTTTTATTTGTATACATCTCTTTGTGTTCGGCGCCTGTCCTCCTTCGCAGGATGACTCTGTGGTACATTCATTTTCACCACAAAGACATGAAAGACACTACGTTTTTTTATCGGTTTGTGTTTATTTATTCAAATCAAGGGTCCGGTCGAAAAAGGTCATATTTGATTTTCAGCGGCTTTTTGCCACGGATCATAAAACCGGTTTTTGGCACGTTCCGCAAATGAAGCAGCATTATCTGTTTAGCAATTCAAGCTGTTGGCCGTGGTGAAAACCGGAGCCATGGGGGCAGGAAGCTTCAGCCGGCTACAGATAATCGAAGTACATACAGACGTTCATAAAGAAGTTTTAAGCGCCGGCCGTTGAGCAAGCAAACAATGGGATACCAAATCATCAATTTTGACAGTCCCTACACACATCACTGTATCTGCTGCGCCCCAGTATATTTTTATTGTTCCGTCATCTTCAGGAACAGCGCCGCAGGTGAATACAACATTAGGGACATAGCCGGTCCGCTCGTATAATTCTTCGGGTTGAAGGATCCATTCATCGCCAACGGCAATAATTTTTGACGGGTCTTTTAAACTATGTAATGCAACGCCCAGGCGGTAAACGCTTCCACTCATAGTAGCAAATACCCCATGATAAATATTTAACCATCCCTGCGGAGTTTTCACCGGTGTAGCGCCGGGCCCGATTTTCATTTCATCCCAGTGGTAAGGCTCAGGTGCAATGAGTCGTTTTGAATCCCCCCAATACCTTAAATCAGGCGAATAAGAAATCCAGATTGACCAGTCTGAAATCCCGGAATGCGGCCGGTCTAAGCGTGCATACAAGCCTTCGAACTTTTCCGGAAAGATTACCACGTTGCGGTAATCCGCCTGAGTTATCAATGAAAAGCGTTGTACAGATTCAAAATCTTTTGTTTTGGCAAGCCCAACACGAGCACCATGAGAAGAATAGGCCGTATAAGTTATCAGGTATTCCCCATCCAAAAAAACAATACGGGGATCTTCCACACCAAATTCTTCATATTCCATAAAAACCCCGTGGGTAGAAGGTTCCATGAACGGTTCCTTATCAACCTCAAAATGAAAACCGTCATAACTCACCGCCTTGCCAAGTACAGACCTTCCGTTGAGCCTGTGAGAGCGGAATATCATGATATACTGACCCTTGTGTTTGACAACGGCAGCATTATGCACCGTAGCCACAGGGTAAGGTACCTCTTTTTTGGTCAGTATAGGATTGTTCGTATAGCGTTCTATAAGCATAATTTATCAATATTTATAGATGATTCAATATCTTTCGCATTCTTCAAAACCCTGCAAAATAATCCGCAGTGAAACTAAATAGT